>JABFRV010000096.1 GCA_013140975.1 Saprospiraceae bacterium | reverse complement strand
TGGACACATATGAAATATGTATAACTAATTATAGAACTGATATCTTCTTTCATGGAAATAATTATTGACTCTAAATGATAACTAAAATTTCAAAATTCGGATTATTAAATTTTGAAAAAAGAAATAAAGCTTCACATTACTGTAAAAAATATTTCAAATAAAATCTCTTCTTCAATTTATTTGTATTATATTTGCATAGGGGAGAGAATTAATGACTCAAGAATAGGTCAATATTATTTTGTACTAATTTACATTGTTAGCCCATTTCAACCTTCTTATTCAGCTCTGTATTTGTAACAATTTTTTTTAATTTTTAAATTTACATGTATGTACAAATTACAATTTTTTCCGGAAAGCCTTAAGAAAAAATTCTTAAGCACCAGACAATCATATATATATATATATATATGATATTGTTAATGTGTTCACCAATTTTAAGATCTCAATGCTTAACTAGTGCACCACCTTGCCCCGACCCTATACCCGGAATACCATGTGGAACTACTTCCCCAGAAGTTGTTGATGTTAGGGTTTATTTGCATTTTATAAGAGCTACTGACTGTAGTGGAGGATTAACTTCTACACAGATTGCTGAATTAAAATCTTATTTGACGACTGCATATGGTGCATTAAACATTAATCTACAATTTCCAACTTGTAACTTGGATATTTGTTCTAATTCAGTTACAACTAATAATATTTCTAGTTATTATGCGACACACTCTATTCCTGATGGAATAAATGCTTACATTTTTAATACTAGTGGAGGTGGCTTTGCTAATGGTATCCCTAGCAAAGATTGTTATGCTGCTGGCCTTGATCCAAGAACGGTAGCACATGAGATTGGGCATTGTTTAGGCTTAAGGCATACTCATGAATGTTGTGGTGGAAATGAGTGTGTTTCTCGAAGCCACAATACTGCAACAGATGCGGGTGACTTAGTTTGTGATACAGAAGCTGATCCACACAATGGAGTAGTGAATTGTGCAAAATCGGCTTCTTTATTTGATAATGTACAAGGTCATCATACTGAGTGTGGATTAATCAACACTTGTTCAGGATTAGAGTACAATCCGCCTATTAATAATATTATGAGTTATTATGGTAACTGTAATTCTATATTCACTCAAGGTCAAGCTGCAAGAATGAAGCTTAACTTAGCTAACTCAATTATTTCAACCTCCTCCGGTACAGGTAATGAAGAAATTAAAGTAAATACTACATGGACTACTGATAGGAATATTGATAATAACTTACTAATCAAGTCTGGAGTAACACTTACTGTTAAAGCTAAAGTTCTGATGGCAACAAGTAGAAGAATTATTGTAGAAGGTGGTGCTACCTTAGTAGTCGATGGTGGCACCTTAACTGTAGGTAATACGAAGAATATTTGTCAGACAATAACTCAAGATACTAGACCTTTTTGGAAAGGTGTTGAAGTTGGTAAGAATGGTGGAAGAGGATTTGTTTACTTTATGAATGGTGGAATTTTAGAGCATTCTTATTCTGGCTTATTTAATTCTAATGGTGGACTTGCTTTTGTTAATGCTGGAACAAATTCTAAATTCTTAAATAATAGAACAGCTGTCGATATGAATGGAAATAGAGTCCTTGATACTTATCTTCATTTCGGTGACTGTCAATTCATTCTTAATACAAATTACAAAGGTTCTGATCTCTTCCATCAAATTATACTAGGAGGCGGAAAAGCAAGCTTTAATACATGTAATATTGAAAACAATACAACTTTTACAACTAACGAGATATGTGCAATTACCGAAATTGGAACTAGACTTTATGTAGGTAATTGTCCAAAAATTAGTGGATATTATTATGGTGTTAGGGCATTTGGAAATACTAGTACTTATTATATTTCTAATAGTGTATTTGAAAAATTTAAAGTTGGTATTCTAAGTGAAGCTGTTAATAATTTCGTACTAACTAATAATGACTTTAAGTGTGGTCCTTTTGGAACTATTTCAGTTAGTACTGGATTGATTTTAAGCACAGCCACTGGTTTTATTATTGAAAAAAATGACTTTATTAATGTTAACACAGGACCTTTTAGTACTGGAATTGAGCTTAAATTTACCAATAATGATGACGACAATTATATTTCTGCAGATAATACCTTTACAGGTCTTAAATTTGGTATTAATTGTACAACCTTTACAAGTAATGATAAGTTATTTGTAACTTGTAATGACTTTATTAATTGTAGAGAGGATGTTAGAATAGAAATGGCTACAAGACTTGCACCTATTCAAAAATTTTATGATCAACCTGCAGGTAATACATTTACAACTCCAGCACAAACTACTAATTTCTTTAATGGAAATGCAACAAATATTAAGTATATATTTAATGGACTTCAAGCGAATGCAGAGCCAATAATAATAACAAATGTTACAAAGGAAAGGTTAGATATAACTGGCCCAAGATGCTTTGTACAGCCCATTGATCCAACAGATGGAGATGAGCAAAGTAAAGATAATATTTACAATCAATTAATCTCTACTAAAACTGGCTTAGAAAATAATCTGAATAATCTTCTTGATAATGGCCAGACTGCTCAACTATACGCTTCAATACAGAGTGCGAATTCTTCAACATCGAGCATTGTTTATACTAACGTATCCCAATGGTCTCCGAATGTATCTTCTAAGCTTGTAATGTCTATCTGGAATAAAACTACCGAATTTAGTGCTCAACAGAGGTATGATTTAGTCGTTGCAAATCCATTAATTCTATTGGAATATGATGTCTTAGAAAAAATTAGTATTCCAATCGATGGAATTACAGAGACAATGAGAAACACACTTCTTGGATTATCTACTCCACAATCGGGTACAAGATATAATCTATTAATGCAGTTAGAATCCAATAGATCCAATATTGATAACCTGATTAAAAGAATGATAAATTATCATCTCTACAATGATAATGATAACGTAAGCTTAAGTCTTAAATGGCTGAAGAGATCAACTAGTCTAATTGTAAAAATGGATGCAGCACTATTGAGCTTGTATTCTGACAATATTAGTGAATATAACAACTTGGTATCAAGTATTCAACAAATTGGAAGCACTACTTTAAATGTAGAGATTCAAGCTGAAGTTAACGAATTTCAGGAATTAGTTAGTTTTTTACAAACTGTTTATGCTTCTAATAAATTTATTGGTGATTTGAATGCAACAGAGCAGCAAGTTTTGTTAAATTTTGCAGAATCTAATAATAAGTATGCAAATAAAATTGCAGCTAATATTTTATTTTTTTATTACAATATTATTGCTAACATTCAATATCAAATGAGGGCAAATCCATATAAATTTATTCCTAGTATTCAATCATTGTCAAAAGTTGAAATTAGTGATAAAGAAAATTATTTTGATAAAAGATATCTAATCTATCCTAATCCTGTTAGAGATGAATTGACTATAAGGAACCTAAATTTAACATATACAAACAATCAATTCTTAATAGAAATTATTGATTTAAATGGAAGGATTAAATTATCAAGTTTTGTTTCTTCCTCAGATGCAATATTTCAAATTAATACTTCAGAATTAGTGAATGGCGCTTATTTTATTCGTATTACAGAAAATAATAATAAAAAATTAATAGGTCGAATTATTAAATAGAAAACAATTTACTTTCACTTATAAGGCAGTTGCATATTTTCCAATTGAGACTTATGCAACTGTTTTTTAATATTTGTATTTTATGAAAATCTCCATCACAATATTATTTTATTCTATATGCTTATTAGTTTCTAGTCAAGATAATATAAGATTTGCTAAGCGATATTTAGCTCCATTCTATCAGTATGAATATAATAATGTATTGGCTACAGACAGTTGTTACTGGATCTCTGGCTGGGGGACTGATACTATTAAGCCTAACTATTGGACAGCAGTTATTGCTAAGTTTGATTTGAATGGAAATTTATTGTTAAAGAAAGAACTTAGAGCTAATATTACAGATTTCGGCTGGCCAGAAGGAATTTATTATCATTCTAACAAGATTTATACTCTTTACCTTCAACCTTATGACAGTGCTAAATTAGTTACTTATGACATCCTTAAGGATTCACTTTATGTATTTCGTTCATTTGGGCCTATGGAAGATTCTCAATACTTATTTACTCCTTATCTATTCCTGAATAATCAAGGAGAAATTTTTGTTACTTGGTCTTCTAATATTAACTCTGGTAAAAAATTTAAAATGGAAGTTTATCTGATTAAATTAGATAGCTTAGGTAATGAATTATTGAATAAGAGGATAACTTTCAATGATCGGTGGTTTATTCTAAGAGGAATTAAAGAAAGTAAAGATTCTAATATTATCATTCATGGATTTTTAAGTTTAGAATATTATCAAAAAAATAACGACGAATCCAAACGAGATTACATTCTTGTACTTAATAATAAGGGAGATAGTCTTACTAGTATAACCTATAGATATAGTATGAATTCAGGAATAAGAGATCTTATTCAAATAGAAGATAATAGCTATATATGCGCAACTACAATATTATCTCATAAAGGAAGTATTACTGGACTTCCTGCTATTATTAGAATGGATGCTAGAGGAAGGCTAAAGTGGAGTATTATTCCTGATTCGGCATTTCTTAGTGACTATTGGTTTTCTACATCAGGCAGTATAGTAAAGCTCGAGAAAATCAATTTGAATAATTATACGGCACTTGGAAATATGGAATTGAAAGATGAAGTTAATCCTAGCAGAGGATCTGGAAATGTAAGAATTGTAATGCTAAATTTTGATACACTTGGTAAAGTTAATTGGCAAAGAATTTATTCAATGGATAGTGCCAATAACGTATTTCATGCTTTTGACTTTAAACGGACTATGGATGGAGGATATATCATTTGTGGTTCTGGAGACTCCATTACTCCTGCTATTACACTTGTTAATGCAGCTATATTAATAAAGACAGATTCTTTTGGCTGTATAGTACCTGATTGTCATAAATTTGTAAATGTTGATGACGTTGTAAAGGGGAAGCACAAAGCATTTGAGATTTATCCTAATCCAATCGCCGGGAATAGATTCTATGTTCTATCAAGAATAAGTTCAGCTCAGAATTATCGTGTTCTATTCATTAATATAATGGGACAAATTGTTCATTCAACATCAATTCAAGCTCAAGCAGGTATGCAATATATTCTCAGCAGACCAGCTAATATTCCTTCTGGAGAATATGTTATTCAGATTGTAGGTAAGGAATTTATTCAGACTGAGAAGATAATATTTGAATGATAAATAAATTTTATAAGCATCTTTTAACCCCAAACTAAAGTTTGGGGTTAAAAATATATTCGCTTATTAGCTACTTATTTAGAATATATTTTGGACACATATGAAATATGTATAACTAATTATAGAACTGATATCTTCTTTCATGGAAATAATTATTGACTCTAAATGATAACTAAAATTTCAAAATTCGGATTATTAAATTTTGAAAAAAGAAATAA
>JABFRV010000083.1 GCA_013140975.1 Saprospiraceae bacterium | reverse complement strand
TTTTCGTTTGGTGATCCCGTCAGGATTCGAACCTGAGACCCTCTGCTTAGAAGGCAGATGCTCTATCCAGCTGAGCTACGAGACCAAATTGTTTTTCAAATAGAGGCGCAAATATACGATTCAGTCAGAATTATTGATCATAATTCTAATGTTATCAATACTCCAGTGTCTTAATTACGATCTAATGGTCTGAAGTCATGATAATTTTCCGAATAGCTTTTTTCCCATCTGAAGTAACTAACTCGAGAAAATAAACTCCAGATACCAATCCTATCTTGGATACAACATATTCATTTTGCCTACGGAAATTTGCAACCAAAGGCTTTTGACTATTTATGCTATAAAGAGCTATGCTTGATAGTTCCTGGTCAGATTGAATGATAATTTCGTTAGAATTCTGAACCACATGAATTAATTCTTTTTTAGAATCAAGAACATTTACGGAAGACTTTACGATAAAACTAAATGCTCTAACGCAATTTATAGAATCTGTGATAGTAACAGTGTAAGTACCAAATTTTACATTATCCAGATCTATAGTTCTGCTTCCATTACTCCATTCAAAACTATAAGGAGGCACACCACCGCCAGGAGTAATATGCACGTAACCATTGAAATTTCCATTATCTGATTTAAGCATTGAATCTGTAACAACAATCAATGGATCAAAAAATAAATCGACCATTAAAGTACTATCACAACCCAAAGAATTGTCTAAATTAAAGGTATGTGTTGTTTTATTTTTATCAAACAACACATTGTTTATTGTAGTGGTTGCATCATGACAGAAAGTATCTCTTATTAAACCCGTAGTAGGTTGTAATAGATTTAATTCTACATCAATAATTGAATCACATCCAAATTGGGCTGCTCCGGAAAGGACAATTCTTCCATTTGAATTCCCTGCATGGAAAATTGTTCCATGTATATTTATTGAGTCACCAAAACAAAGATCTACAAGATCCTTTGTCCCTGAGGTAGAACATTCAAAAAGATTTGTTATCCAAAAATCCCCGCCAACATTAGTCGAAGGAAGGTCATTATTCGTACTAAATGCACTGGAAATTAAAAATGTATTTGTACCATCGCTAACAATGGAACCGGCTGCCTCTCCTCTCGAACCTCCATAATTTGTTGAGCTTATCAACATTCCGTTGTCATTCAATTTAAAGAGCATGACATCTTTATCTCCATAATTTCCTTTAATATCTTTATCAATACTATTACTTGTTGCTGTAATTAATAATTCACCAACATCATTTAATTTTGCTGCAACAGCTTCATCATCTTTTGTTCCTCCTATCATCTTTTTCCAAAGCAGTTTACCGACATTGTCAAACCGCATTACAAAAATATCTTTACCTCCAACCAACGAATCAATATCGCCACCAGCTGTATTCACATTTAACACGATAACAACACCATCATCTTTTGTCGTTGCCATGTCTACAAGAATATCATCACCGGGACCACCAACCATGAATAAAGACAATTGATTTGAATTTCTATTTAGCTTAAATAGAAATACATCTTTTTTACCTTTATTTGCTAGACCCAAAAATGCACCATCATTATTTGTGGTTGTCTCACCTCCGACATAAAATGATCCTTCATTAATTTTAGCAATTCTTTTTGCGAAATCATCTTTGGATCCGGCAAACATTTTTACGCGAACCAAATTACCTGCTTCATCAATTGTAGAAACAAATGCATCAAAAGATCCTCCAACATTCGTTGGAATATCCTGATTCGATGATTTCGTACTTCCTACAAATATTATTTTACCGGGCTCCAAATACTTTACATCTGAAATCTGGTCGTTGTTTCCACCACCAAATGTCTTTGCCCAGGTTTTAGTATTGGCTATAGGATCATAACTAAGCAAGAAGCCATCTATTAATCCATAATTGGCTGGAACATCTCCTCCAGAAGCATTATTTTGGCCAACACAAATCAATCTACCTCCTGGCAACAAATCAATACCATTAAATTGATCCAACTGTGGCCCACCGAAAGTTTTTAAGCTTCTTAAGGTTCCTTTTTTATTGACAATGCCAATTATTCCATCAGTTAAACCTTTCGTACCTAAGCTTACTGAATTTGAGTTACCAATCAGAGCAAAAAGGCTGTCATTCAATTTGTTAGCTCCAAAGCACAATTCAGTTCCATCTCCACCAAAAAGCTTCGACCAAACTTTCTTGGGTTGAGCAACCGCAATCTGAACGAAATAAATACATATAAAGAAGTGTAAAACTCTACTAATCATATAGGTTAAATTATTAGTTTAAGATGCTAAGATAATAAAATTGGCAAAAATCAGCGGATTGTTCTTTATATGCGAATCAAGAATTTCTCATTTATAATGTTTGAAATGTTACAAAGATGTATATTTTTGCCACCTATAAAATCACATTTAAAAAATGAAAAAACTTACCTTATTAATTTTTTTATGCTTAACAGCTCGATTTAGCTTTGCTCAGCTTGATGTAAGCATCAATCCCATCTCAATTCTATTTGAGTCATTAGACCTTTCTGCTGAATACGGAATAAAAAATGATTTTGGAATTGATGCGACTTTAGGTTATGACTTTGGCAAATACGATGTTGGAGATGTTGAAGTTAAAAACACCGGATTTGGACTTAGACTCATTGGTAAATATTATTTCAAGCCAGATGATGGACTTGACAGATGGAGCATAGGACCATATGTAAGAGTCGGAACGAGAAGTGGTAAATTTGATGATGGAGTTGAGAATTATTCTGTTACTAATTTCAAATTTGCCGTAGGCTTCTACACAGGTTACAAATGGGTTTCGAAAAAAAATATAGTTTTTGAATTAGGATTCGGAGCTGGAAGAGCATTTGTAAATAAGTACACTTCTGATGAAGATTCTTTTGATGCAGGTGATTATCCTGGTTTGAATTTTGATGTAACGGGACGATTAAGTCTTGGATATCGATTCGGATTGGGAAAAAATTAATTTAAACTTAAAAATATTGAAAAACAGGTGCAATTCTTCACCTGTTTTTTTTGCCTTCAAATTACCTTCAAAAATATTTTTTATTCTAAAAACTTCACCATACCTTAGCCGGATCAATTCAACAAAAAATATTATTATTATGAAAAAATTGTTATTTCTTTCGATTCTATTTATTACAATTCTTGCAACATCTACAACACAAGCGCAAGATTATAAGTCAGCAATTGGATTAAGGCTTGGATACCCAACCAGCATTAGTTATAAGCATTTTATTTCTGAAAAAGGCGCTATTGAAGGAGTCCTTGGATATAGAGGCTATACTTATTATAACTGGTTAAATCTAAGTGGATTTTATGAACATCATAATGCAATTGCATCTGTCGACAGACTTAGTTGGTACTACGGTGGTGGCGCCAGTATTTATAAGTGGTCGTATGATGATGATTTTTACCCAAATAATGATTTTAATTCACTTTCTTTTGGCCTTCATGGAATTATTGGATTAGATTATAGATTCGATTTTCCTTTAAATTTAAGTGTGGACTGGATTCCTACAGTAATTTTGGGAGGCGAATTTCTTTCTGGCTTCGGAGGAAGCTATGGAGCACTTTCTGCCAGATATATTCTTGGTGGTAAGTAAATAATAGATAAAATTATATAATTAAAAAGCCTTTAGCTACTTAACTAGAGGCTTTTTCTTTTTAAAACCAACCTTTCTTCCTTGTACTGGTTTTAATTCCTAATACCCCTAACAATCCTCTTGTCAATTCCCTTGCAACTGTTCGACCAACTTGCTTGGTTATACTACTATCCATCACTTTCTCAATCGTAGATTTTTCTTCTTTCGTTTTTCTTTCAGCTGAAGTATCGGATACTTCTCCATTCTCAATTTTTTGCTTTAGAATTTCCGCTGCACTTTCACGATTAATTTCTTCATTGTAATACTCTGCAATCGCTGAATTCTTAACAAGTGACTTAATTTCTTCATCCGATAATATATCCATCCGGGATTGCGGCGCTCGCATCATAGTGTGTATAACAGGAGTAGGAATTCCTTTATCATTAAGAGCAGTTACCAATGCTTCTCCGATTCCTAATTCAGTAATTATATTACTAATCTCATAAAATTCTGTTTCGGGATAATTCTCAGAAGCCATCTTAATTGCTTTTCTGTCTTTTGCAGTAAACGCTCTTAAGGCATGCTGAATCTTTAAGCCCAGTTGAGAAAGTATCGAGTCTGGTACATCTATAGGATTCTGTGTAATGAAAAATATTCCAATTCCTTTTGATCTGATCAACTTTATAATTGTTTCCAATTGATTCAACAAAGCAGAATTGGCTTCTTCAAAAACCAAGTGTGCTTCATCTATGAAAAAACACAACTTAGGTTTTTCAAGATCACCTGCTTCAGGAAATTGTGAATACAATTCTGCCAGTAACTGTAACATGAATGTTGAAAAAAACTTTGGTCGCTCTTGCAAATCCGTTGCTCGCAATATACTTATTACTCCTTGCCCTTTACTATTTATTCTTACTAATTCCCCAACATCAAAACTTCTTTCACCAAAAAAAGTAGCTGCTCCTTGCTGCTCCAGTTCAATTACTTTTCTAAAGATAGTCCCTACTGTTGCCGGAGAAACAGAGCCAAAATTTTTTTGAATTTCTTCTTTTCCCTCATTTGTAATATATTGTAAAACCGTTTTTAAATCTTCGAGATCTAATAACAATAATTTACGATCATCAGCATATTTAAATACTAAGGCAATGACACTTTCTTGTGTCTCGTTAAGACCTAATATTCTGGATAAAAGAACAGGTCCAAACTCCGAGACCGTTGCTCGCAATCTTGTCCCTTGTTGTCCCGAAATTGTCAACAATTCACAAAAATTGGAATAAGGCTCCCAACTCATATTGAGCAATCTATGTCTCTCTTTAATTCTATCGTTAATAACTCCTTCAACAGCTATTCCACTCAGATCCCCTTTAATATCTAACAGAACACATGGAACACCCTTCTGAGACAACTCTTCAGCCAGCAATTGCAAGGTCTTTGTTTTTCCAGTTCCGGTAGCACCGGCTATTAAGCCGTGGCGATTCATAGTTTTTAAAGGAATCTTGATCAAACCTTCGTTATACAAAACCTTGTCAAACATTCCGGCGCCAAGGGTTATAGAATCTCCTTTGAACTGATAACTTTCTTTTATTGAATTTACAAACTTCTCGATCATACGATATAATTATTGCAAAAGTAATATTTCTCTTATATTAGCCCTAGATTAAACTATGCGTCAATATAAAGCACTTTTTTTTGTAAGCTATATTTTTTATTTAACTTCACAAGGAAGCGTTGCACAACATTCAATTACTCAATCGATATCAGACACCAGATCGATGGGGAGTGGCAATTGTGGAGTTGCTTTCTCTAATCCCGTAAACTTCATCAACAATACTGCTTATTTAGGTCTTATCCAGGAATCTGGCTTTTATACAAATTACAGTTCTTATTTCCTGATTCAAGGAATTTCCCAAATCAACATACAGGGCATTTACTCGAATTCAAATTCGTCCGGATGGGGTTTGCATTTAAGCAGAGATGGCAGTAAAGAATGGAATGAAAATCTTATTGGCATTGCTTACTCCAGAAAAGTTTCCACTCATTCTTCAATTGGAATCCAGCTTAATGCAATTCAAAGACAACAAATTGAATCAGGCAATTCAACTACCCTATCACCTTCTATAGGTGCGCTGTTTCAAATTATTCCAAACCTGATTCTAGCGACACAAATCAATAATCCTATTCCTATTCAAAAAAATAATCGACCTATAGTAAACTCCCAATTTAAATTTGGCCTAAACTATAAAGTCTATCAACAACTGAATTTCTTAACTGAATTTAATGCCAGTCAAAACATTACTACATTTATTCAATTTGGCCTGGAATACAAACCAATGGATCGGTTAAGTTTCAGAACGGGTTATGTCTCAAATGGATTAATTACAGCGGGCTTTAGTGTTGTGGTAAAAAACAAACTCAATCTTGAATTAGGGTACTCTCTTCATCCTGTTTTGAATAATTCTGCCGGCCTGGGCTTATCCTATTATTTCAATAAAAAATAAAACGAATTATTGTAGCATCAATAAGTTGTGAACACCAATAGGACGATTAACAGTAAACGACTCTCCAAATCTTCCGCCTATAACTCTACCGGAAACCCTGGATTTTGCAATGATTTCATCAAAAAATTCTTTTCCTGAGATTGCTGATTCCGGCTCACTAGAATTCGGATTATAAAATTGTGATTTAAAACATCGTATTGCTTCAAGCTTTTTATCCATGTATTCTGAAATGTCAACAACCACATCTGGAGGTAAGTAATAATCTTGAGTGTAATTGTAAATGGCTGAAGGTCGATAAGCATTTTGAGGCTGACCATTCAATTCCGTTTTTATACGATGCAATCCCGCCAGAAAACATGCATCAGCGATTAAGCGAGATGCTCGCGCATGATCCGGATGTCTGTCTTCTATGGCATTTGCTAACACAATTTTTGGCTGCGCTGCTCGAATAATTGGAATTATTTGCAGTATATTTTTTTCTTCATTCTGAAAAAAACCATCACCAAGATTTAATTGATGACGAAATTCTGCACCCATAAATTCCGCAGCACTCATAGCTTCTAAAGTACGAATTTCAGCTGAGCCTCTTGTTCCTAATTCACCTAAGGTCAGGTCCAGGATTCCAAATTGATATCCTAAATCTTTATGTTTTAATAAAGTTCCGGAGCATGATAATTCTACATCATCAGGATGTACTCCAATTGCCAATATTTCTACTTGTTTTATTTTTGCTACCATCTTATTAATGCTGATCCCCATGTAAAACCACTACCAAATGCTGCTAAACAAACTAAGTCCCCTTTCTTGATTTTTCCAGCTTCCCAGGCTTCAGTTAAAGCAATCGGAACTGATGCAGCAGTAGTATTCCCATATCTCTGAATATTATTCCAGACCTGATCGTCTCTTAATTTTAATTGCCTTTGAATAAATTGGCTAATCCTTAGATTTGCCTGATGAGGGATTAAAATTGAAATATCAGAAGGTGACAAACCTTGTTTTTGCAGAGCCTCAAGAATGACCTCCGGAAATTTTGTTACTGCTGTTTTAAAAACCAATTGTCCATTCATATATGGATATAAGTCTTCTCCATCCCACATTTTTTGCGTTAGAAAAGTACCACCATACTTTCTATCGTCATATCCAAATCTTTCAGTTCCTAAATGATAACCACTATGTGAACCCGGATTAATAGAAGCAAGTTCTTCTGCATGCGTTCCATCTGAATGTAAACATGTATTCAATATCCCCGGCTCATCTGAAGGCTGCAAAACAACTGCTCCAGCACCGTCTCCAAAAATCACTGAAACATTTCTTCCTCTCGTTGTGAAGTCCAAACCCATGGAGTGCATCTCAGATCCTATAAGCAATATGTTTTTATATTGACCTGTTTTAATGAATTGGTCAGCGATACTTAATCCATAAAGAAACCCAGAACATTGATTTCTAATATCAAGTGCAGGTGCTTCATATTCTGTCATTTTTAATTCTCGTTGAACAAGAACACCACAGCCCGGGAAAAAATAATCAGGACTAAGTGTTGCAAAAATTATAAAATCAATATCAGATTTTTCAACTCCGGCTCTTTGCATGGCAATTTCTGCAGCCCGGGCTCCCATCGTTGTTGTAGTCTCTTTCGTTCGGGTTCCAAATCTTCTTTCTTCGATCCCTGTGCGCTCAATAATCCATTCATTAGAAGTATCCATGATGGCTGCCAGATCATCATTTTTCACAACATTTTCAGGAACATAATATCCTAGACCTGCAATTTTTGTAAAGCTCATATTTATTAAATTTTGTGACAAGATAGGCACAAAAGTATGAATCGATCATGAACTTAAAGATTGAATATAAAGAAGATTCGTAGAATGTTAAAATAAAATTTCTACCAAATTGAGAATTTAATGCTTTTACTTCTTAAAAAGCATTCAAAACACTCAACTTATGTGTTTTATTAAAACCTTTTTTTCTGATATTAATAAAGAATATTCCAGCACCTGATTCAGGTAACTTCAATAACAATTCTCTATTTATGCGATTGGTACTTATGATTTCTTTTCCAAAAAGATCAATCATTGAAATAGAATATTCCTCGTCATCATTCGATGTTATTCTTAACTCTTTATCGTTAATTTGATAAATTTGATAAGAACTCAAAGATTCAACTTTCAAGCTCGTATTTAATTCTACTCTACGCAATAAAAAAACATTGAACAAACTCTCAGTATGAACCGCAGGTCGTGGCACACTATCGCCGGCAACTTTGGTCACTTCATTTAAAGTAAGAGGAAGAAGAATTTCAGACTGAGAAGAAGAATATTTAAATCTTACAATAGCTGATCCAAAAATATTTTGAACATCCAAGAACTCGTATTCCCGATTATCGACAAGATTTAAATCCAACAAGTCTATTTTTTCAGATAATTTATTCTCCCAGTTATAAACAACTATATGGGCTCTTTCCTTTTCATAAAGATTAGGTCTTATTGAAATAATATTATTCTTAGGCGGGTTAGACGAACTAAATATAGAATTACTATCTCTGGAAATTTGGTTTGCTGCGACTTGATTTACATTTCCGACAAAGGTATTTCCAATTGCACTTAATCCTACTACAGGAATATTATATTTCACTGCATTAAAACCTACGGAATAATTATCTCTAAATATGACATTAGATAAGCCGCTTTGATAAGCCAGATCTATGTTATTTGATCGATTATAATCAAACCGATTGTAATGATAATTTTCTTTAATAAGAAAATTGTTACCGGTTCCCGTTGTTGTAGTATTTTTTCCAAATAAAAAACCCCAGCCATTTGGATCATCATTAATTACTCCATTTTGAAAGACAACATTACCTTCCAAATGGAAATTATTTATGGTAGCCTGACCTGATCCATACAGGATAATTCCACTATCGAAGTTTTTAAATACAATATTGTCAATTAATTTTTTTACAGGTTCAGAATTCTGGCCATAAAATCCTTCACCATGTCCTCTAATTCCTAAATTAGACCAACCATTATAAAAAACAATATTTCCGTAAGATTCACAATCGACACAACCTGAGAATGGACCTAATCCATTACCGGTATCATATACGAGTAAATTTATAAATTTTAATCCGGTTCCTGTCGAAAACATGCTTCTTACTCTCCAGGTCTGACCAGTATTGTATCCTGATCTAGAAAAATCACTACTATCCGTAATTTCAAATCCTATATACCAAGTGTAATCTCCAAATATTCCAATTACATGTGAATCAAGTCCGCCGGTTCTGTCCGTCGGATGTTGTCTGTTTCCACCATCAAGAATAACACGATGACCTGGAAAGGCTCGTACAATAATTGGATTGTCTTTGGTACCTTTTATTTTGCTAATAAACCCGGCACCACGATAATCTCCAATTGCCTCCTTGCCATAATAATGACCTTCAAGCATACTAATAGTATCACCCGGTCGAACAACAGAAGGATGATCCAAGGCGTATTGCAAATTCCAAGGCGATTGCACTGTTCCTGAATTAGTTGGTATACCAGAAACCGATACAAAAAATTCTTTAGCTAGTAAATGATTAGTGTAAATTAGAAACAAAAAAATGAATGCATGCGATCTCATTACAAAGTCTTTGTTAAGTTGAGCACTATAAAAAAGATATTGTTGCTTTTAAAAAATTATTTCTTCATTAAAAAGCTCAGAATTTTTCCAAGAGTTTCTCTTAGATCTTTTCTATCAATAATAAAATCGAGGAATCCATTCTCTAACAAGAATTCAGATCTTTGAAATCCTTCAGGAAGATCTCGTTTAATTGTTTCTTTTACAACTCTTGGCCCTGCAAAGCCTATTAAGGCTTTAGGCTCAGAAAAATTTATATCGCCCAACATCGCAAAAGAAGCGGTCACACCTCCCGTAGTAGGATCAGTTAGAAATGATATGTACGGCAATCCCGCTTTAGCCAATTGGGTCAATTTGGCAGAGGACTTGGCCATCTGCATTAATGAGAAAGCGGATTCCATCATTCTGGCTCCACCTGACTTGGAGATTATCATAAAGGCTGCGTTCTCTTCAATGGCAAGATCAATTCCACGGCTGATCTTTTCCCCCATTACCGAACCCATTGAACCTCCGATAAAGCTAAAGTCCATAGCAGCGACAACCAATGGAAAGTCATCAATGTGACCAAGCGCTACAGTTATGCTATCATTTTTACCGGAATTCTTTTTTGCATCTTCCAGTCTTTTTGTATAAGGCTGAAGGTCCGTAAACTCAAGAAAATCGTAGGAAATTAATTCATCAAAGACGGTCTCGTATTTCTCACCGAACAGAATACCAAAATACTGATCTGATGAAATCCGCGTATGATAATTACATGAAGGGCATTTATAGAAATTTTCCTCCAACTTCATTGTCGTTGAAGTAGTATTACATTCCGGACATTTGAACCAAAGTCCATCCGGTGTTTCTTTCTTTAGCTTCGTTGCTGTTGAAATTCCATCTTTCAGTCGGGTAAACCAACCCATATCACAATCAATTTAATTAAACAATGATTATGTCCGCAGGATCAGGGTCAAATATAGGGGCTAAGAAGATAAGTTTAGCAGAATTGAGTTTATTAGTTTCAATTCGCTTCAAAATCAATTCCTATCAGAGATTTAAATATTATATTTATTTATAATATGAAGCTAAATGAATTTAGGTAGTAAATTGAAATATAAGGTCAAACCAATACACAATTTTACACTATTGCATCGCATGTAAATGGATCATTATTATGTAAACAACCTCTGGTCAAATCCAAAATCCTCAACAGTTTTAATTTTAATCAGTCCAATATCTTTGTGCCTGGGATTAATCAAATAATTCCACGATCCCTGAACTACTGCGGATGGAACTTTATATATTAAGTGTTTCTGAGAAATTAAATGTTGATGCAAAATTTCTTTGGTATATGGTCTGTATGGAAATGCCTTCCATATCTTTTCCAGTTTATCAGGGTCTATGTCAAAACTTTTAACCTTGTCTGGAATTTCAATTTCAACCATCGAGTAATCCCGGGGAACTATATGCAAAGGAATATGAACCGCAACTTCAGTAACACATAACGCACGGGATTCACAGGTATAGATAACCGGAACACCTTTATGATTCCATCTACCACCACTCTGCTCCGCGCCCTTTCCTGTGAGGTCGTAAGCATATTCAGTTTTTGTAAGTCGAAAAACAATCATGCAAATACACCATGCTCAATGCGTGTAAGAACTTCATGCAACCAATTAATTCCCATCGTACTGTCCAATAGGTCTTTGGGACGGGTATTATGAAGTGCAATATTCTCTAAGCTTAACCATGCATCAAATCGTGATTTATCTCCAAATACCTTAATTCCTCTTTCGTAAAAAAGAGCCAACTCAACGATCTTTTCAGATTGCGGCAACTCGAATGCTTTAGACTCTTTCTGATATCGCTGCATTGTACGATCAGAGATATGAAGATATTTGGACCATTCAGGCAAACTAAATGGTCCTTTGATGACGAAGTCATTAAATGACTTAAATGGAATCCCCTTTCGTATTAAATCTATGATATGCAAGGATTCAGCTTCCTGTATTGAACTAAGTGAAATTGAAGAAATCATAAATGGTTGATTTACTACAAATGTATAACATTTGTCGTAAATATTACGCCAATTGTTATTAACTATTTAAAATTAAACCATATTAACTTGATATTCAATATTTTACAATTTTTAATATCTTATTACCATTATTCATGGATTACTAAAAATATTGAGATTCAGCTAAAAAAGGTAGTCAATTAAGCTACTTTTGCCTTATATACCAATCCTCAGTATGAAAATATGCCTCATCGGTTACGGAAAAATGGGCAAGGCTATAGAACAGCAGGCCAATAATAGAGGTCATATCATTTCTTCAATAATTACAAGAAGCACTACTGAAAGTATTACGAAGTTATTACACAACTCAGATGTAGTAATTGAGTTCACTCAACCGGAATCAGCACTTCAAAACATAAGATTGTGCATGGAACATAATATTCCGATTATTTCCGGAACAACAGGTTGGACTCATGAATGGGAAAAGATGTTGGAATTTCAAAAAAACAAGAATGGCAAAATGGTCTGGGCTTCTAACTTTAGTGTTGGAGTAAATATACTTTTTCAGATCAACCAAAAACTTGCACAAATCATGAATTCACAAGAACAGTACTCTGTAGCTGTAGAAGAAATTCATCACACGCAGAAGAAAGATGCTCCCAGCGGAACGGCACTCACACTAACCGAACAAATACTAAATAAAATTAAAAGATATACAAACTGGCATTTAACAGAAAACAAATCGAACTCTAATTCAATACCAATTCATGCAATTAGAAAAGATTCTGTAATTGGCTTTCATGAAATAAAGTATTCAAGCGAGATTGATGAAATAAAAATCAGTCACAATGCTTTCACAAGAGAAGGATTTGCCTTGGGAGCCGTATTAGCAGCGGAATGGATTATAAATTCTAAATGTGGAGTTTATAATATGGGAGACGTATTAGGACTTAATTCAAAGCTCTGATGCTCAAAAGCTCTGAAGCTCTGATGAATTGAAAATTGAAAATTTCTTATTCATAAATCAAACTCACACTCAAATCCCACACTCTCATTATCTAATTAACTCATTATCTAATTAACTCATTGATATTAAGATCTAGCATAGAAAAAGTAATGGAAGCCGCTCGTATAGATGAGGTGGTTAGATCTTACGTAGATTTAAAAAATCGAGGGGTGAATTTATTGGGATTATGTCCATTCCATAAAGAAAAAACACCTTCATTTACGGTTTCGCCTTCCAAGAATATTTACAAATGTTTTGGATGCGCAAAAGCAGGGGACCCTACTCGATTCATCATGGAAATTGAGCAATTAACATTTCCTGAAGCAATTCGTGTTTTAGCAAAAAGGTATAACATTCAACTGGAAGAAACACAGGATACTGATGAAAGTCGTGCAGAGTCTCTTCAACTTGAAGGTTTAAATATTATTAATCAATGGGCAAGCGAATTTTACCAGGATCAATTATGGAATACAGATGAAGGAAAAAGTATTGGTTTGTCCTATTTTAAAGAGCGGGGCTTTTTGGAAGCAACAATTCGAAAATTTCAGATCGGTTATGCTCCACAAAATCCCAAAGCTCTGGCAGAAGCTGCTGCGAAGCAACAATACTCCAAAGAATTGATTCAAAAACTTGGACTTGTAAATTCATTTGGTTCAGATTTTTTTAGAGAACGAGTAATTTTTCCAATACATCACCAAAGTGGAAAAGTAATTGGATTCGCAGGAAGAATTATGAATTCTGATTCGAAGCTTGCCAAGTATATCAATTCGCCGGAATCCGAAGTTTACAAAAAAAACAGAACATTATTTGGACTTCATCTTGCCAAAAATACGATTCGAAAAAATAATCGTTGTCTGTTAGTTGAAGGATATACGGATGTAATGTCACTTCATCAGGCAGGAATTGATAATGTCGTTGCTTCTTCAGGAACATCGCTTACTGAAGAACAAGCATCGATGTTAAGTCGTCATACTGAAAATGTCACGATCTTATATGATGGAGATGCTGCGGGAATAAAAGCCGCCCTAAGAGGTATTGATATTATTCTTAAGGAAGGATTAAACGTTCAGATTGCTCTCATACCAGACGGAGATGATCCGGATAGTTATTTAAGAAAAGTTGGGTCTGAAAAATTTGAAGCTTTCCTAAATTCTCAATCTAAAGATTTCATCCTCTTCAAAATGCAATTGCTTAAAGAAGAGGTTAAAAACGATCCTATTGCTAAAGCAACTGCAATAAACGACATCTTAAATAGCATATCTAAGATCAATGATCCGATAAAAAGAAGTCTATACATTCAGCATACTTCAGATTTTTTAAAAGTTGATGAAGCTACCTTAATTCAGTCAACAAACAAACTAATCCGTGAAGATCTTCGACAAAAAGGTTTTCGTGAAAAAAGAGAATCTTTACAAAGAGATGAAACCATTAGTCGCGAACAGGAAGAAGTCATCAGCTTTACCAAAGAAGTTCAAAGTACCATTTCAAGCGGAGACGAAATGCAGGAGAGAGAAATTCTCCGCATCTTAATACTTGCAGGTCACATTCCATGGAATAATACTGAAATTACAACTGCACAGTTTGTATTAGAAAATATTCAAGACATTCAAGAGTATTTTGAAAACAACTTCTATTTAGGTATCTTACAAGAGGCTTATTCTCACATTTCATCCGGTAAAAAACTAGGTCCGGAGTACTTCCTTCAACATGAAAATTCTAAAATCTGTGAATTGGCTATTGACCTAAGTACGACTCCATTTACATATAGCCCCAATTGGGAAACGAAACATGGAATATTCATGATCAACAATTACACAGATCAGGAATATCAATCCTATGAAATTGAAAGAATCATCAAGCAATTAAAGTATCGCAAAATCCAAAAACTGATTATTCAACTCGACAACCAAATTAATTCCATCGAAGATTACAATGAAAAAATTGAATTGCTAAAAGTTCGGGAAGAATATAAAAAGATGAAAAACACATTGTATTTGGAGGTCTGGAACTAATCAAAAGAATTGAAAATTGAAAATTGAAAATTTGCTTGAATTATAAAATTCTTCGCAACGTTTCATTCGTATCAATTCCTATTACTTCCAATAACGAATAATTCATTCACTACTTAAATGGAGACAACTTATATCCCTCTATGCTCTTTTTAAACTGAGTAAAATCTTCATTTAAATATTTATTCATCTTTATATTTATTTCAGAAGACTTCTTTTTAAAGATATTTATTTGATTTTTAACATTCGTTCCGATTTCATTTCCAGAGGCATTAATGTAATTGTTCGCCCGGTTATAATTCGTCATAACATCATCGGGATCTGCTTCATATCCTTTTCCGGAATCAGGACCGAACATTTCTACATTAATTTCTTTAATTTTTTTCTTTTGAGTATCACAAATAGATTTTATAGTTTTCTGCGTTGAATCTGGAAGAACTGTAATTAATTTTTCAATAATTTCAACAGCTTTATTAGCATCGCGGATCTTATCATATATCATAGCAAGCTTCTCCGCTTCTAAACTTACGTCATTGGCGATTGTCCGAATATTTTGAATTGCCTGCAACTTTATCTGCGATCTCGGATCTTGTTTAATTTGGAATACAGAAGAATCAATATTGCCTCGCCATTGTATGATTACCTTGTATTGACCCGGATCAACAATAGCTCCTGATGGAATATTTTCATCTGGCTTTGGCTCGTCTTTACGTGGGATACGTGTGCCATTCATCCGCATCCCCCATCCTATTTTCACAACTCCTGTATCTTTTATTTCTTCTTTATATTCCCGAACAATATTATTATTGGAGTCAACAATTTTAATTTTCGCTTTATTATCACTAAGTTTTATACTATCCCTCTTCTTATCATATTTCTTTTCATCAAAATTGCAGCGAACTAAAAATCCAGCTCCTACGTTTTTATTATCTCCATGAAAATCATTTTGAGCATAAAATCTGGTACCGGCGAATGATTTATAATTTACTTGATATGCATCAGGACTTCCCAATATTGCAAATTCTTTATCCAATAATGACTTACCTTGTTTCACAATCTTTCTTAATGGAGCAATATCGTCGATTACCCAAAACGCTCGCCCGAATGTTGCAATCACAAGATCATTAAACTCGGGTTGTATTTTCATATCCTGAATCTGTACATGCGGAAAATTATTAACCCAATGATTCCAATTCATTCCTCTATCAAAAGAAACATAAAGCCCATCATCTGCTCCCAAAAATAAAAGATTTGGTTCAAGCTTATCTTGTACTATACAATTGACAAATCCTTTAACTTGTGTTGGATCTGCAAGATTCTTCCAGGACTTACCAAAATCTTCTGTATAAAATAGATACGGTTTGTAATCATTGCGCCTGTAATTATTTAAAACAACAAATGCAGTGCCGGCATGTTTTGCTGAAACTTCTATCTGCGGTATCCAAGAACCATTAGGCGCTCCTGGAATATTATTCAGAAGATTCACCCAATTCAATCCACCGTCTTGAGTAATTTGAATATTGCCATCATCTGTGCCAACCCAAATCACATTCTTATTAACAGGACTAGGAGCAATACATAAAATTGTAGTGTTAAATTCGGCACCTGTTATATCTGATGTTAGACCACCTGATTCTTTGGGTTGACGCACAGTATCATTTGTAGTTAAGTCTGGTGAAATAATTTTCCAATCAACACCTTCATTCGTACTATAATGAACAAATTGTGAACCATAGTACAATGCTCTTGGATTATGCGGATCCATTGCCAGAGCTGCATTCCAGTTAAATCGAAGAAATAATCCTTCCGGATGAACAGGTTTTATATAATCAACCTTACCTGTAACAAGATCATACTTTGCAAGATCTCCTCCCTGAGACATTGCAAAACCATATCTTGAATCTGCAGGTAATGCTGCAACATCAAATCCATCTCCAAAATAAACTTCTTGCCAATCGGAATTTCTTATTCCTCCAAATGAAAGTGTAAAACCGAATCCTACCCATGATCCATTGTCTTGCATTCCTCCATATACTTTATAAGGAAAATCGTTGTCAACATTTAAATGATAAAATTGCCCTATTGGTAAATTTTGTGCAAACTGCCATGTCTCTCCCCCATCATAAGAAAAATTTAATCCACCATCATTACCATCAATAACATAATTAGTATTTGAAGGATCAATCCAAAAAGCATGATGATCAGGATGCACTGCATTTCCATAGTCTGCAATACTTTTAAATGTCTTACCACCATCAATTGATTTATGAACGTATGTATGTAATGAATAAATTGTATTCTCATCTTTAGGATCAACATAGATTTCATAAAAGTAAAATGGTCTTCCATTGAATCCTTTATCTTCAGCAACTTTATGCCAGGATTCACCACCATTAATAGATTTAAATAATGCGTTTTCTTTGGCTTCAATAAGTGCATAAACTACACTCGGATTAGAAGCTGCTATCGCAAGTCCGCATTTACCAAGATCACCATCTGGGATACCATCTTTGGAACTTAATTTTTTCCAGGTTTCTCCACCATCATATGTAATATGAATACCGGAATGCTTTCCACCAGATTTCATCTGCCAGGGCTTGCGCCAGAATTGCCACATATTCACGATTAATTTTTTTGGATTCTGAGGATCCATAATCATTTCACCTACACCCGTGGAATCATTGATATATAATATTTTATTCCATGACTTACCACCATCGATGGTTTTATAAACTCCTTTCTCTGTACTTGGGCCCCAAGCTGATCCCATAACACCTGCATAAACAATATTTGGATTATCAAAATCAATTAAAACTCGATGTATTAATCTTGTATTCTCGAGACCCATTCTTTTCCAGGTCTTTCCACCATCGATGGTTTTAAATATTCCCAGTCCGGCATTATGAGAATTACGAGGATTACCTTCACCCGTGCCTACCCAAATTTCAAGCGGGTTTTTCGGATTCACTTTCAACGACCCAATAGACTGTGTAATCTGATCATCAAAAATTGGCTTCCAACTTATTCCTTTATTCTCAGATTTCCAGACTCCACCAGAAGCAGAACCAATATATATAATATTATTGATTCTATCTACATCAATAGCAGTAACGCGACCACTCATTCCTGCCGGGCCAATGTTGCGCACTGACATGCCTTTGAGCTGGGCAAGGTCGATTTTTTGGGAACAAATTGAATTTAGCAAAAGAACGAATACAAGAAATACCGAATTTACTTTCATTTGAAATAATATCAGCAAATATAAGCCAATTTGGGTGGAATTAAATTATCAAAGTCTATACAGTAATAGAACTAAATTTAATACATGAGATTGAATTCAGCTAATATTGACATTTCTGACAAAGTCATTGCATAATTGTAATTAAAAAATTAACTGTTTTCGCCTGAATGCTTAAATACATTCAGGCGAAGACTCTCACAATATTATTTTCTCACAAATAATTTATATATTTTATGATTATCAAATTTCTAAGTATATGACAATATTTCAACATAGTTTTTATAA
>JABFRV010000104.1 GCA_013140975.1 Saprospiraceae bacterium | reverse complement strand
TTAAAATACTCTGATTATGGGTGTTCAATTGGAAAAAAGACAAAAAACAAAATACAGAATTCGTAAAAAAGTCAACGGTTCTGCTTCTCGACCAAGATTAAGTGTATTCAAAAGTAATACTGAGATCTATTGCCAGTTAATAGATGATCTTACAGGAAATACTCTTTGTGCAGCATCTTCTAAAGAAGACAAATCAATTACCGGTACTAAAACTGAAAAAGCAATTGCTGTAGGTAAGAAAATTGCATCAAAAGCAAATGGATTAAATATTTCAGAAGTGGTTTTTGATCGTAACGGATTTCTTTATCACGGTAGAATTAAAGCTTTGGCTGATTCTGCTCGCGAGGGAGGATTGAAATTTTAATAAATAATAAGGTAGATATATTACAACATGGCAAAATCGAATCTAGTAAGAGTTAAAGCAACTGAAACCGAATTAAAGGATAAAATGGTTGCTATCAATCGTGTTGCTAAAGTAACCAAGGGTGGTCGTACTTTTAGTTTTTCAGCACTTGTAGTTGTTGGAGACGGACAAGGTACAGTTGGTCATGGTCTAGGTAAAGCAAGAGAAGTTGCAGATGCAATTTCTAAAGCAATTGATGACGCAAAAAAGAATCTCGTTAAAGTGAATATTTATAAAGGCACTATTGCACACGAACAAAATGGTAAATTCGGTGCAGGACGAGTACTTATTAAACCCGCATCTGAAGGAACTGGAGTTATAGCCGGTGGTGCTATGAGAGCAGTATTAGATATTGCCGGTGTTCATAATGTATTAGCAAAATCACACGGATCTTCAAATCCACATAACGTGGTAAAAGCAACGATTGATGCTTTAACAAAAGTAAGATCTGCGCAAGAGATTTCTAAAGTGAGAAAATTGCCGGTTGAAAAAATTTTTTCAGGAGTAAATTAAGACAATGAATATGGGAAAGATAAAAGTTACTCAGAACAGATCCGTGATAAAAGCAAATGCAAGACAGAAGAAAACAATTATTGCATTAGGATTAAAATCAAGACATGATTCAGTTGAGCTTTCAGAGTCACCTGCAGTCGTAGGTATGATTGAAAAAGTCAAGCATCTTGTTTCAATAGAAAAGATTAAATAAATATGGAATTACATAATTTAAAACCTGCAAAAGGTGCAGTCCATAAGGATAAAAGAATAGGTAGAGGTGAAGGCTCCGGACATGGGGGTACAGCTACCAAAGGACACAAAGGTCAAAAATCAAGATCAGGGGCAAAAATAAAAAGAGGTTTTGAAGGAGGTCAAACTCCGATGCATAGACGATTGCCTAAAGCAGGATTCAACAATATCAATAGAGTTGATTTTAAGGTTTTTAATCTTGATCAGTTAAGAGATTTTGTTGATTTGGCAAAAACGACCGATGTGAATATGGATACATTAACCAAATTTGGTTTTTGTAAAGCAAAAGACCTAGTTAAAATTTTAGGAAGAGGAGAAGCTCCTTCTAATCTTAATGTAAAAGTTAAAGCTTGTTCGGAATCAGCTTCAGAAAAAATTAAAGCTGCAGGTGGAACTGTAGAAACGATTTAAAAAATCTATGAAAAAATTCATCGAAACAATCAAGAATATTTGGAGTATCAAGGAATTGAGAGAAAGGATACTTTTTACTCTAGGGTTACTTGCTATCTTTAGATTCGGTGCAAGTGTTGTGCTTCCGGGTGTAATGCCAGGAGTACTTAAAAATGCTACGGATACTAATAGTTTATTCGGATTAATTAATAGTTATACTGGAGGTGCTTGGAATCAGGCATCAATTTTTGCATTGGGTATAATGCCATACATAACTGCTTCTATTATTATTCAGTTATTAGGATTTGCCGTTCCTTATTTCCAAAGACTTCAACAGAAAGAAGGTGAATCAGGAAGAAGAAAATTAAATCAGTTTACAAGAATATTTACTGTAATAGTTGTTTTGGTTCAGGGCAGTGGATACTTGCAATATATAATTTCGCAAGGTGCATTAAATCCTGATATTAGTCCTTTTGTTTTTAGATTAAGTTCAAGTGTTATTCTTGCAGCAGGAACTATTTTTTGTATGTGGCTTGGTGAAAGAATTACAGACAGAGGAATTGGAAATGGAACATCAATGATTATCATGATTGGTATTATTGCTGATTTACCAAGTTCATTTATTTTTGAATTTCAATCACAACTTTCTAAGAATGGTCTAATCATATTTATTGCAGAATTAGTATTTCTTTTCTTGTCAATTATTGCATCTATTTTAATTGTACAGGGAGTTAGAAAGATTCCATTGGAATTTGCAAAAAGAATGGTAGGCCGTGGAGGCGGAGCAATGCCTGTGAAAACAGACAGAGACTATCTTCCTTTAAAAGTAAATTCAGCAGGTGTAATGCCAATCATCTTTGCCCAAGCAATTATGTTTTTACCTTTAACTGTATGGCAATTTGTTACAAAAGATCCAACAGTAGGAAGTGACGGATTTTTGGCACAATTGACCAACCCATATAGTTTTTGGAATAACTTCATTACCTTTTTATTGGTCGTTGGATTTACATATATTTATACAGCATTGATTGTGAATCCTCAGAATTATGCTGAGTACTTAAAAAGAAACAACGCTTTTATTCCGGGTGTAAAACCGGGTGAAGCAACAGAAGAATATATCGATTCTACAATGACTAGAATTACATTACCGGGATCTATATTTTTAGGAATTCTGACAATCTTACCTTCAATAACAACATTGTTCGGAGTAAACCAAAATTTTGCAAGATTTTTTGGAGGTTCCTCAATATTGATTCTTGTTGGAGTTGTGCTTGATACGTTGGCTCAGATTGAATCTCATTTACTAATGAGAAAATATGACGGATTAGTACAGTCTGGTAGAATTGAAGGACGAACAAGTAGCGGAGGAATCGGAACCAATTTCGGTTAATCGAATACACAAAGTTTATACATGATTTATATCAAGCACGAAGAAGAGATAGATCTTATTCGTAAAAGTGCAGAATTGGTGAGTAGCACGCTTGCATTGATGGCACAATTGATAAAAGAGGGCGTAGATGGTTTGTACCTCGATATGATGGCTGAAGAGTTTATCAGAAGTCATAATGCAATACCGGCATTTAAAGGGTTGCATGGTTTTCCAAATACGCTTTGTATTTCAAGAAATGAAGCGGTTGTTCATGGGATTCCAGATAACCAACCATTTAAAAACGGAGATGTAATCTCCGTAGACTGTGGTGTTTGTATGAATGAGTTTTTTGGAGATTCGGCATACACCTTTATTTTAGGGTCTGCAAGCGATGATGTTATTAAGCTGGTTAAAACTACAGAAGAGTCTCTTTATAAAGGTATTGAGGCGGCGATTGCCGGAAATAGAGTAGGAGATATTTCATATGCAGTCATGTATCATTGTGAAAAACTGAATCATTACGGCGTCGTAAAAGAGCTTGTTGGGCATGGGATTGGAAGGAGCCTTCATGAGGCCCCTGAAGTGCCTAACTTTGGAGCGAAAGGGAAAGGCCCTATGTTAAAAGAAGGAATGGTTATCGCAATAGAGCCCATGATTAACCTGGGAACGAGACAGGTTAAACAATTGAGTGACGGTTGGACAGTTGTAACCAAAGACGGAAAGATTTCGGCTCATTTTGAGCATACATTGGTCGTTAGAAAGGATAAAGCAGAGGTGCTGTCTGATCATAGACCAATAAAGGAAGCCATAAAAAATAATTCGGAATTATTAAAATAATTCGTATAAAAGATCGATATTTGCACGCCATTTTAAAAGATGACCAAAAAAAACCTTATTCAACAGGATGGAATTATAGAAGAAGCCCTTTCAAATGCCATGTTTAGAGTCAGGTTACAAAATGATCATCTAATAATTGCGACAATTTCCGGAAAGATGAGGATGAATTATATCAGAATCCTTCCCGGTGATAAAGTTTCGGTGGAAATGAGCCCTTACGATTTATCAAGAGGGCGAATAACGTATAGATATAAGTAATTAGTATAATATATGAAAGTCAGAGCCTCAATAAAGAAAAGAACGGCGGATTGCAAGTTTGTCCGTAGGAAAGGAAAGCTTTATATCATTAATAAGAAGAATCCAAAATTTAAACAGCGTCAAGGTTAAAATATTACAATATGGCTCGTATAGCAGGTGTTGATTTACCAAGAAATAAAAGAGGCGTTATAGGTCTTACGTATATATACGGAATAGGATCTACGACGGCTAAAAATCTATTAACTAAAGCAGGAATAAGCGAAGATGTAAAAGTGAGCGATTGGTCTAATGATCAGGTTCAGAAAATTGCCATGCTTATTCAGGATGAAGTTAAAGTTGAAGGAGAGCTCAGGTCTGAAGTTCAATTAAGTATTAAGCGCTTAATGGACATTGCTTGTTTTAGAGGTATCAGACATCGTAAAGGATTACCTGTAAGAGGTCAAAGAACAAAAACCAATGCGAGAACAAGAAAAGGAAAAAGAAAGACTGTGGCAAATAAAAAGAAAGTAACCAAGTAAAAGTTTCATTCATGGCAAAGGGTAAAAAAGCTAAAAAGAGAAAAGTTAAAGTTGATTCTGAAGGTATTGCTTACGTTCAGTCAACTTTTAATAATATTATTATTTCAATTTGCAACAAAGCGGGTGAAGTAATTAGTTGGGCAAGCGCAGGTAAAGCTGGATTTAAAGGTTCTAAAAAGAATACACCTTATGCTGCTCAGCTCGCTGCAACTGATGCTGCCGGTGTTGCATTTGATGCTGGAATGAGAACCACTGAAGTATTTGTAAAAGGTCCAGGCGCAGGAAGAGAGTCTGCAATAAGAGCTATTGATGCTAAAGGAATTAAAGTTCTAAAGATAACTGACCTTACTCCAATTCCACATAATGGATGTAGACCTCCTAAACAACGAAGAATATAATACAAAGTAAGAGAAAAAGATATGGCTAGATATACAGGACCGGTTACAAAGAAATCAAGAGCACTTGGTCAATCCCTTACAGGATATGATAAGTACTTTGAAAAGAAAAGTTATGGCCCCGGACAACATGGACCTTCAAAAAGAAAAAAGCAGAAGTCAGACTATGCACTTCAGCTAATGGAAAAGCAAAAAGCAAAATATACATACGGAATTCTTGAAAGACAATTCCGAAATATTTTCTCTGATGCTCACAAAAAATCTGGTAAAACAGGTGAAATCTTATTTCAATTATTGGAAGCAAGATTGGACAACACTGTTTTTCGTTTAGGACTTTCTTCTACTAGAAGAGGTGCAAGACAAATGGTTTCACACAGACACATTGTTGTAAATGGAAAAATTGTAAATATTCCTTCTTATAGACTAAAACCAGGTGACGTTATAAACGTGAAAGGAAATTCTCAGGGATTGGAATATATTCAACATAAAGTTTCTCAAAAATCTGAAGTAAGAAAGTTCTCTTGGCTAGAATGGAATTCAGACAAAATGGAAGGCAGATTTCTTGCTTATCCAACACGTGATTTGATTCCTGAAGTTATTAATGAGCAATTAATAGT
>JABFRV010000182.1 GCA_013140975.1 Saprospiraceae bacterium | reverse complement strand
CCATTAACCATTAACCATTAACCATTAACCATTAACCATTAACCATTAACCATTAACCATTAACCATTAACCATTAACCATTAACCATTAACCATTAACCATTAACCATTGCATACAATAGATTGGATTATTCTTAGTGCAACTCTTGCTTTCATTGTAATGTATGGATACTATAAGACACGTAAACAAGATACCGTTCAGGAATATTTATTAGGAAATCAGGATCAGCGTTGGTGGCAGGTGGGTCTTGGCGTTATGGCAACTCAGGCAAGCGCAATAACATTTATTTCAACGACAGGGCAAGGTTATTCAGATGGAATGAAGTTTGTTCAATTCTATTTTGGATTACCGATTGCGATGCTTGTTATAGGATTCGTCTTCATACCTATATTCTATAAAGAAAAAGTCACCACTGCCTATGAATACCTTGAAATAAAATTTGATTTAAAAACAAGATTGTTTGCAAGTATTATTTTTTTAATACAAAGAGGATTGGCAGTAGGAATTACTTTATATGCTCCATCTATCATTCTTTCAATTGTACTTGGCTGGAATCTGCAAATGACGCATGTGATTTGCGGAATTCTTGTAATACTGTATACAGTAAGTGGCGGTTCCAAAGCTGTATCTGTAACGCAAATGCAACAAATGGCAGTAATTTTCATAGGGATGTTTTTTGCTTTTGGGTATATGGTTTATACCTTGCCTGACGATTATTCATTTTTTAAAACAATCTCTATCGCAGATCAATTTGGAAAAATGGATACAATAACGTATAGTTTTGACTTAAGAGATCGGTACAATCTTTTTTCGGGACTCGTTGGAGGATTTTTTCTCGCGTTGGCATATTTTGGAACGGATCAATCACAGGTTCAGCGATACTTAACGGGTCAGAATATTAAACAAAGTAGAATGGGATTATTATTTAATGGAATTTTTAAGATTCCCATGCAATACTTCATTCTGTTATGTGGTGTGCTATTATCAGTGTATATGTTGTTTCAAAGTGTGCCCTTAAGTTTTAATCCAAAAGTCGAGAATTATCTGAAAGAACAACACGCAGATCAATTTTCATCATGGTCAGTTCAGAATACGCAAATTAATGAACAACGCAAAAGTTTGCTATTGGAGAATAAATCGCCTGAGCTAATAGCAATCAAAGATCTTAATTCTCAACAATCAGAATTAAGAAAGTCAGTGTCAGAGTTTGTTAAGAAAAATAACTCTGCGATTGAATCTAATGATAAAGATTATATCTTCCTTCACTATATTTTACATTTTCTTCCACATGGATTAATAGGATTATTAATTGCTGTAATCTTGTGTGCAGCTATGTCCAGTATATCTGCTGAAATTAATGCTTTAGCAGGTGTCTGTTTCATAGATTTGAAACTGCGATTGTTTCCCAATTCTTTTTCTAGTGTTTCAGAATTACAGCTTACGCGATATCTAAGTATTTTTTGGGGACTGTTTGCGTTGAGCTTCGCCTTTTACGCGAATTTATTTGAGAACCTGATACAATTTATAAATATTATTGGCTCCTTGTTTTATGGATCAGTGTTAGGGATATTTCTGGTAGCTTTCTTATTTAAAAAAGTGAGCAGCAATGTTGTTTTTTATTCAGCTATTGCTGCTCAGGCAATTGTGTTGATTTTATTTTTTACGACTGATCTTGGTTTTCTATGGTATACAATGATTGCAACCTCAATTGTCGTTTGTTTAAGTGCAATAAGCCTGATTAAGGTTAAAGCAATTTATAAAGTGTAGTTGCTAGAACTAAAAACTAAATCCAACTCTGGCAAACCATTTTCTTCCATTTCCTCCCATCTGAACAGCATCCCAGGGACCGCCTGTTTCATTATTGTAAGCCCAATCTGAAGCTCCGGGAACATAGCCAAGTTCAGGATGAACATTAAACACGTTATCAACTCCAAGATACAATGTTGCTCCTTTGATAATTTTATAAGAGAAGAATAAATCGTTAACAATTTTTGATTTATAGTTAAATAAATCCGGTACTCGTTTAGAGCCATCATTTAATGGCACTTCAGGTAATAAAGTATTGAAGTCCCCGTAACCATATAAATTTATTTTTCCAAAATAATTCAATCGGGTTCCAATATTCCATTTATCCTTTCCATATTCAAGACTTAAGGCAAATTTGCTTTCAGGTGCAGAAGCGAGAAGAAAGTATTGTTCTCTTATAGAATAAAAGTATTCCTTATTGGATGGGGAAGTATTTAAACTTGCAGGTACATTAATTTCGTCAATCTTCATGTTTTGAAAATTCGCTGTAAATAATCCTCGTATGTTTCCATAATCTCCGGATTTGCTATAATCTAAAACAATATCAATTCCTCTGTTTGTTGTATTAACAGCATTGGCAAAAAATTGTGCAAAGCCAACTTTTAAACTATCCATTATATTAAGTAGAGATGGACTTAAGCTTGTATCTCCCGCAGAAAACTGACCTGACAAAACCACTCTGTCTTTTATGCCAACCTGATAACCATCAATAGAAAGACTTAGTCCTTCTGCCAATTTAATATTGAATCCTAAGCTCGCATTCGTGGATTCTTCTTGTTTTAATTCAGGAATTCCGGCGATCTTAGTTATTGAACTATAATTAGGTGCAATTTTCACCTCAGAAATTGTTCCACCCTGAACGGTTGTAAAAGTTGAGCTGAAGTTGATCTGTTGTAAAGAAGGAGCACGGAATCCTGTACTGAATGATCCTCTGATGTTTATGTTTTTATTAATCTTATAGCGAGAAGCGAGTTTATAATTAAATGTAGATCCAAAGTCTGAATAATTTTCAAATCTAACAGCAGCATTTGCAAGCCATGCATTTGTAATATCTAATTCTCCTTCAGCATAAACACCTATTGTGTTTCTGCTTGCATCAACTTCATCACCCGGTTGATAACCAGGAAATCCTTGAGCTCCTGATGGTTTGTTAGGATTATAATTTTTGTAAGAAGCTTCTTCACCTGCATAAAGATTGTAATCCTCTTTTCTGAATTCTGCACCAAGTCCAAGGTGAAAACCTTTCATCCAATCATATTCTTTCCCTAAATTTAAATTGGTAGTATTCTGAGCAAATGAAAATCCTCCATCATCAAAATGAGTTTGGTTAGCACCCAATGAAGCATTAAAAGTTTTATCTCCATAGAAATGAAAATCATTTTTACCATAAGTATGACTTAAGTCCCAATCCCATCCATTCTTTAGATTACCTTTTAATCCTGCTGTTGCAGCAATATCATTTACAACAGTTTGTATATGTGGATTATAATAGTATTGCGAATCCGTTGTGGTTTTAATAATATCATTTACGATGATAATGTTTCCATTTGCATCCGTAGGAAATCTTTCAGGATTATCCGCAAATCTTCTTGTAAATGCAAAGGCATCTGATTTTTTATTATTCCATCCGCCAAATGCATAAAATGTAACGGCATTCTTAATTGGCGCTTCAAGATTTAACATAACTCCGCCTCCAGTCATGGAGCCTTCTCCATGAGCTCTTCGGTAGATATTGAATGGTAAAGTTTTATCAGGATCTTGTCTGTAAGTTTTATCAATAGTATTAAAATCCGCACTTACATTCAAAAATCCGGTCTTGGCTAATTTCCATCCATAACTTAAACCAGTGCTAAAAGTATTCCCATCCATATTTCCTTTGTACTCGTTGTATCCCTGATCCTTGGACTTTATGGTGTTATACTTATTATCAATATGAGCTCCGTAGCCAACATGTCCGGTAAGTTTGCCGGTATTCTGCTTCAAAATAATATTCATGACTCCGGCTATTGCATCACTACCATATTGGGCTGAAGCTCCATCTCGTAAAATTTCTATTCTATCAATCGAGCTTTGCGGGATTGCATTTAAATCTGTTCCGGAACTTCCTCGTCCTCTTGAGCCGAATACACTTACGTAGGCAGTCTGATGTCTTCTTTTTCCATTTATTAATACTAGTGTCTGATCCGGGCCTAATCCTCTTAATGTTGCAAGATCTATATGATCTGCTCCGTCTGATCCTGATTGCTTGTTATAATTAAAGCTTGGCGCAGCAAAATTCAGCATAGAGGTAATATCCATCTTTGAGGTAGGAAACTGTGTCATGCTCGTATTTAATACATCTATTGGAACCGGAGTTTCTGTTTTCAATCGGTTGGGTCTTCTGGAACCTACAACCACCACATCTTCAAGACTTACATTTCCTTCTTCCAGAACTATGCTTATATTCGATTCATTACCGACATTAACGACTTTCGTTATATATCCCAGAATACTTACAATGAGATTGGAATTGGGCTTTGCCATGATGCTGTAATTCCCATCAATATCACTAATGGTTCCGGCAGTTGTTCCCTGAACAATTATAACTGCTCCAATGAGAGCCTCACCTTTGGTGTCCGTAATTTTGCCAGTAATTATGTTTGATTGTCCCCAAACATTTAGGGAAATGCTAATGCCCAGAAAGGCTAGAAAAAGCTGTCTTTTCATGGTTGGTTTGTTTTATAAAGCGAAAGTACTTAAAATTCATGAAGAGCAAATAAAAAGCAAAAGATGATTTATTTGCTATAAAGCGTCCATTTTAAATCTTGGAATTGAAAAGCGTCTTTGGCTGAATTTTTAAAATATAACACAAGCTTATATGTAGAATTTATTCCGGGAATAATTATGTTCTCATGAAACTGATAATTATTTTTATCATATGGGAATTCTAACTCATTATTGTAGATTATTTTTCCTTCATTATCTATTGCCTGAATCATTACATGTGGAAAAGCAGAAATTTCACTTTGAATAGTACAAGATAAATCCAGTGTGAAATGATTTGCGTTTTGAATTTTTAAAGTATCCAATACTAAATCTGAAGTTTGAAAGAATATGGAGTCTTTGTAATTGTGAGATTTTATAATTGTGTGCATTGTGAAGTTAAAATAAAGGCTGTCAGGCATTAGTGCTTCATTATAGCATGCCATTTGACTTGCTGCCTTAAATGCGTATAATTTATTTCGGAGTTTTTTTCGAATGTCCCGATCAATGATTTCTCTTAATTCAAAATCTTTGTACACCTTAAATAAATATTTGTCTCTGAATAGATAATAACCATCAGAGTAAATATCAACAATCTGTCTATTGTTATTCATGAAAGCATAAGTTCCCTTATTGTTAAATTCTTTTTCAAACTTAATTTTATTGCCTAACGCTGAACTGAATTTTGGAATTGTTATATTATACTTATTGTGTAAGTAAGAAAGTAGTGTTTCATAAATATCGTTGTGTGAACATATTTCTTCAAATCGCTGTACCTGTTTTAATTTAGGAGAATAAATTATTAATGGAACTTTGTAGGGATTGATCGCATTGAGTCTTGGGAGTTCTGTCATTGCGTGATCGCCTGTTATAATAAAAATGGTGTTGTTGTAATCGGATCTTTTGGAAAGGCTATCAAAGAGTAGCCTGTAAGCATCATCAACATTATACAGACTTTGATAGTACTTTTTGTATAATTGAAAATGTTCGAGATCTTCGGGTTTTGTTATTTTTTCAATATCTTTTTGAAATCTGGAGTTGTAATATTCCGGATCGTTAAGAATAAAAGGGGAGTGACTGGTTCCTGTAAATACTATATCTAATCGAGTTTTGTTTCTTAGGCTGTCAGTAGATTCGATATATTGTTCAAAGAGGTCAATATCATTATATCCCCAAAAATTTTTTTCTTCACCAACTTCAATTTTCTTGAATTTGTTTGAGAAAGAATTTTTATCTATGATACGATCAATATTGTTAAAGTTAAAAAAATGCTTCTTGTTGTGGAACCATGCTCCTTGACCATAAAAGAAAGAACAGAAATAGTTATTTCTCTGTAAAACATTGATTAATGAAAAATGGTACGGATAAGTCTCCATTAAAGAAAATCCAATTTCTCCATAGGGTACAGAAGCAGATATCGCCGGATTGGCAGCAAAGGATCTTTCACCCAGGGAAAAATGATTGGGCCAGTATAGAGAATTTTTAGAAAGGCTGTCAAGAAATGGCATAAAATGCATTCCTCGTATTGGATGTATAAAATACTCAGAAAGACTCTCAGTGAGTAAAATAACGACGTTTGGTGCTTTGTCGAACGATTGAAGATAGTTCCCTAATTTTTCGTCGGTTTCAAATTCATGGAGAAACGGAAATTTTGGGTCTATATATTTTCTATCCGGAAATTCCTGTTGATACCTGGGTGCCCATTCTTCAATGGATGGCTCGAAAAACTTTTTGGATCTGTCTTTAAGTATGTTTGTATAAAAGTAAAACGATTTATTCTTTATGAGATCACTGGCGGCTGGAAATTTTCCATACAAATCCAGATATATAAACAATACAAGCCCTGCAACACCTAACCATCGCAGAATCTCAAAGTATTTTGTAGTAAATTGAATTCTCTTATAATAGTATATCCCAATTGTTAAAAGTAAAATGCTCCCTAGGAGTATAATAAATAACCTTTTAAAACTAAGACCGGAGGTATTTAATGAAAACATCATCTCGTTAGTCTTATGACCAAAGAGAAAGACATCTAAAGGCTCCATTTGATAGAAGAAATATTCTAAAATCGCAATATGGGCTACGACAAAGAATACAACTGCAATCTCAAAAAGATAGAGCTTGCTCCTTCCTCTGTGGTCAAACAGATACCTATATATTGGGTAAATGATCCAAAAGACTCCAAAACATAGGAAGATATCCTGCATGAGCCCCAAAGCTTCTGACTTCCAAAGCTTAGGAGGGTTGAATAATTGATATAAAGTAAGGGACTCATAGACCCTGAATAGGATTACGAGAATCAGACCAAAGTAAGTCAGACCCAGATAGCGACTTTTGCAAGTTTCGGTTCCTTTAATATGTTTTTTAATCATATTATGTTATAGTCTATCATACAGGTATATGACTCCGTTTTCCCAGCCCGGATAGAATTTAGCCTGATATTTTCTGTAAAAGTTCTTTGCAGGCTCATTCCAATCCAGGACCTGCCATTTTAACATTTTTGCTCCAGCTCTTTTACTTTCTTCGATCCACCTGTCAAATAGCTGTGCTCCAATTCCCTGACCCCTAAGTTCATTTTTTACAATAAAATCTTCCAGGAACATAGTCTGACCGTTCCATGTGGAAAATACAGGATAGAACAAAGCCATTCCAACGGTAATTCCATCCAACTTGGCAAGAAGCGCTTTAAAAAGGCCGGATTCAATGCCTTCCTTAAAGTCTGATTCTGAGGTATAAACCTCATTTTCAGCACGTTCATAAATTGCTAGGTCTTTAACGAGGCTCAAGAGGTCTTTTGCATCTTCCGGACTGGCATAAACGTATTCTAATCGGTTCATGTGATTCAAGCTTTTCTAACAAACTGTTAAGCTGCAAACTTAAGCTTAAAAAAGCAAATTTGTTTTGGCTGATATGTAGAAATGATCTATATTTGCGACTCTTTATAGGATAGGTATGTCCATAAAGTATTGATTTTTAAGCAAATAAGTTAAATTAAAAGAATTTTAGACAGTAAAATAATATGCCTACTATCAACCAATTGATTAGAAAAGGAAGAGAAGATGTGGTTTATAAGAGTAAATCTCGTGCTCTTCAATCAAATCCACAGAAAAGAGGAGTTTGTACCAGGGTGTATACAACTACGCCTAAAAAACCGAATTCCGCTCTTCGAAAAGTTGCGAAAGTGAGGTTGACAAATGGTACTGAGGTTATTTGCTATATTCCAGGGGAAGGCCATAACTTACAGGAGCACTCAATTGTATTGGTAAGAGGAGGAAGGGTTAAAGACTTACCGGGTGTAAGATATACCATAGTGAGAGGAGCCCTTGATACTGCTGGAGTTAATAATAGAAAGAAGTCAAGATCTAAATACGGTAGTAAAAGACCAAAGAAATAATTTAAACTGTAAATTACATAAACTTCAATGAGGAAGCATAAACCAAAAAAACGAATACTTGAGCCGGATCCGAGATTTGGTGATGTAATGGTTTCACAATTTATCAATAACCTGCTTTGGCAAGGTAAAAAGAGTACTGCGTATTCTATCTTTTATCAAGCCATGGATCAGATCACAGCTAAAACAAGTGAGAATCCTCATGAAATGTGGCAAAAGGCTTTAAACAATGTAACTCCACATGTTGAAGTAAAACCAAAGAGAATTGGTGGTGCTACTTTCCAGATTCCAATGGAATTAAGACCATCAAGAAAGATTTCTTTGGGAATTAAATGGTTGATAAAGTATTCCAGATTGCGCGCTGGCCGAGGAATGGCTGACAAACTCGCAAACGAGATTATTGCAGCAGCTAAAGGAGAAGGTGCAGCTGTAAAGAAAAAAGAAGATACTCATAAGATGGCAGAATCAAACAGAGCATTCGCCCATTTTAAATCATAATATATTGAGATACTCGAAATGGCAAAAGATTTAAAATTATTAAGAAACATAGGAATTGCTGCTCACATTGATGCTGGTAAGACCACTACAACTGAAAGAATTCTTTATTATACAGGCCTTACTCATAAGATTGGAGAGGTGCATGATGGTGCAGCTACTATGGACTGGATGGCACAAGAGCAAGAAAGAGGAATTACGATTACTTCTGCTGCTACACAAACCAATTGGATTTGGAAGGATAATACTTATGTTGTAAATATTATAGATACACCAGGTCACGTTGACTTTACTGTTGAGGTAAACAGATCTCTAAGAGTATTAGATGGATTGGTTTTCTTATTTAGTGCAGTTGATGGTGTTGAACCACAATCTGAAACTAACTGGAGATTAGCAGATACTTACAAAGTACCACGTATTGGTTTTGTAAATAAAATGGATCGTCAGGGAGCTGACTTTATTATGGTTGTTAACCAGGTAAAGAAGATGTTAGGTTCTAATGCAGTGCCATTGCAAGTTCCTATCGGTGCCGAAGAACATTTCAAAGGAGTTGTTGACTTAATAACCAACAAAGCAATGATTTGGGATGATGCAACTCAGGGAATGACATTCACTGAAATTCCGATTCCTGATGATATTGCGGATACGGTTCATGAATACAGACAACAATTAATTGAAAATATCGCAGAATACGATGATGCGTTAATGATGAAGTTTTTCGAAGCTCCTGAGACAATTTCAGAGCAAGAAATGATTGATGCAATTCGTAAAGCTGTTTGTGATATGAAGTTTGTTCCGATGATGTGCGGATCAGCTTTTAAAAACAAAGGAGTTCAAGCAGTTTTGGATGCAGTTTGTGCTTTTCTACCATGTCCACTTGATGTAGACGCAGTGAAAGGAATAAACCCAAAGACAGATGAAGAAGTAATTCGCAAGCCAAGCGTTACAGAGCCATTTGCAGCGCTTGCATTTAAAGTTGCTACAGATCCATTCGTTGGACGCTTAGTTTTCTTACGTGTATATTCAGGAAAACTAGATGCAGGATCTTATGTATTAAAAGTAAGATCTGAGAAAGATAAATTAGCTATGGAAAAAGAAAGGATTTCACGTCTTTTCTTAATGCATGCTAATGATCGTAAATCGATTGAGTCTATTGAGGCAGGTGATATTGCTGCTGCTGTTGGATTTAAAGATATAAAGACAGGAGATACTTTATGTGATGAAGCACATCCTGTAATTCTTGAAGCAATGCAATTCCCTGAACCGGTAATTAGTATTGCTATCGAACCTAAAACACAAAAGGATCAGGATAAATTAGGTATGTCTTTGGCAAAACTTGCTGAAGAAGATCCAACATTTAAAGTTTATACAGACGAAAATACTGGACAGACAATCATTAGTGGAATGGGTGAGCTTCACCTTGAAATTATTGTTGATCGTCTTAGAAGAGAGTTTGGTGTTGAATGTAATCAGGGTGCTCCTCAGGTAAATTACAAAGAGTGCATGACTGTTACTTACGAACACCGTGAAAGATTAAAGAAACAGACAGGGGGTTCGGGATTATTTGCAGATATGGCCTTTACTTTAGGTCCTGCGGATGAAGAATTCCTTAATAGTGAAGAATATAAATCCGGAAAGGTCAAGATGCAATTCATCTGGGATATTTTTGGAGGGTCTATCGATAAATCATACATGAGTTCTATCGTGAAAGGATTTGAATCGATGATGACCAATGGTATCCTTGCCGGATACAATATTGAACACATGAAAGTAAGAGTATTTGATGGTTCTATGCACCCTGTTGACTCAAAACCACAGGCATTTGAATTATGTGCAAAAGACGGATTTAGAGAAGCTGCTCCAAAGACGAAACCACAAATTCTTGAGCCGATCATGAAATTAGAAGTTATTACTCCTGAAGATTATGTAGGACCTGTAATTGGTGACCTTAACAGAAGAAGAGGTCTTCCAAAAGGACAAGAAGCAAGAATGGGAGGAGCAGTTGCAATTCAGGCAGATGTTCCACTTTCTGAGATGTTTGGGTACGTTACACAATTACGTACAATTACATCCGGTCGTGCAAGTTCTACAATGGAGTTTTCACATTACTCACCGGTCCCAAAGAATATATCTGAGGATGTAATCGCAAAGGCCAAGGGTACTGTTAAAGCGTAAAATAGAATAAATAAATATTAGGCATGAATCAAAAAATTCGGATAAAACTTCGTTCTTACGACCACAATTTAGTGGACAAGAGCACGGAGAAAATAGTTAAGACCGTCCGCAATAGCGGAGCAGGTGTCGCAGGTCCGATTCCGCTGCCAACTGAGAAGGAAATATTCACTGTCTTGCGTTCGCCGCACGTGAATAAGAAAGCTCGTGAGCAGTTTCAACTTCGGACCCACAAACGGTTAATTGAAATTTATACACCAACTCCACGTACAGTGGATGCGTTGTCTAAGCTTGAATTGCCAAGTGGCGTTGACATACAGGTCAAACTATCCTAATTTTTATTATAACTCATTAATTTAAACAAAGCTGAGCTTCGGTTCAGTAGAGTTTGCTAACGTTAAAACTAATACCGTGAACGGATTAATTGGAACGAAAATCGGAATGACAAGTATCTTCACAGCAAGTGGAGAATACATTGCATGTACCGTAGTTGAAGCTTCACCAAATGTTGTTACACAGGTGAAGACTGAAGACAGTGATGGATATTCTTCATTGCAATTGTCTTATGGTGCAGTAAAAGAAAAAAGTGCGAATGGAGCGCGCAAAGGACATTTTGCAAACGCAAATTCTCCTGCACTTAGAAAATCTGCAGAATTTAAAAATATACCTCTCAATAAAAATCTTGGAGAAAGTATTTCTATTTCAGAAATATTTAAAGAAGGTGATACTGTGCACGCAGTAGGTGTTACCAAAGGAAAAGGTTTTCAGGGTGTGGTAAAAAGACATGGATTTAGTGGAGTTCAAAACGCAACTCACGGTCAGCACAATCGTCAACGTGCTCCCGGATCCATTGGTGCATCTTCCTATCCTTCAAAGGTTGTAAAAGGTCTTAGAATGGCAGGACAAACAGGTTGTGCGAACGTAAAAGTTCGAAATCTAAAGATTGCAAAAATTCTTGAAGATAAAAATCTACTCTTGATAAAAGGTGCAATTCCTGGACACAAGGGTTCTTTAGTAATTATTGAAAAAAAGTAAGATCATGAACATTGATGTTTTAAATATTTCCGGAAAAAGTACAGGTAGAAGTATAGAACTTCCTGATTCAGTGTTTGGTATTGAACCCAATGAGCATGTTCTTTATCTAGCAGTAAAAGAATATCTTGCAAATCAAAGACAAGGAACTGCTGACTCAACTGAAAGAGGTGATGTTCACAGAACTACTAAAAAGTTTAAGAAGCAAAAAGGAACGGGAGGTGCTCGTGCAGGATCGTTGAAGAACCCGATGTTTAAAGGCGGGGGTCGTGCATTTGGTCCACATCCTAGAGACTATACTCAAAAACTGAATAAGAAAGTTAAAGTATTGGCAAGAAAATCAGCACTTAGTCAATTGGCTGCTAATGGAAAATTAAAGGTTGTTGAAGATCTAAGTTTTCAAGCACCAAAGACAAAAGAATTTGTTTCAATACTTTCAAATCTGGGTTTAGGTAAAACGAAAACAGTAATCGTTACTCCAGAATTTAATGATATAATTTATAGATCAGGTAGAAATGTTTCTAATGCAAAAATTAAAATTGCGTCAGATCTAAATACGTATGAATTATTGAATTGCCAAACCTTATTGCTCACAGAATCAAGTGTTCAAAAAATCACTGATACTTTAAGTTAATTATTATGGACAAACAAATTATAATCAAACCAGTAGTTTCAGAGAAAGCTGATAAGCTTAGCAACAAGAGAGGACAATACACTTTCGTTGTTAAACGAGACTGCAATAAGATTGAAATTCAAAAAGCTGTAGAAAAAGCGTATAGCGTAAATGTTGTATCTGTAAACACTTTAGTGATTCCAGGTAAAGCCGTTACAAGAAATACAAAAACAACTGTTCTCAAAGGAAGGAAGCCGGCTTATAAAAAAGCAATAGTTACTTTGGCAACAGGTGAAACGATTAATATTCTTTAAGCATTAAAAGAAAAGCGCAATGCCAGTTAAAAAATTAAATCCCGTTACACCGGGAACAAGATTCAGAGTCGCCAATACTTTTTCCGAGTTGACTAAAAAAACAACTCCGGAAAAATCATTATTGGAAGGTATTGGATCAACCGGTGGAAGGAATAATCAGGGAAGAATGACTATACGAAACGTTGGCGGTGGTCACAAACGTAAATATAGAGTTATAGATTTCAAAAGAGATAAAGACGGAATTAATGCTACAGTTGTAAGCATTGAGTACGATCCAAACAGAACTTGTTATATTGCTTTGTTAGCGTATGCTGATGGAGAGAAAAGATATATAATTGCGCCTCAAGGTATAAAAGTAGGCCAAAAAATAATGAGCGGTACAGGTGCTCCAATAGAAGTTGGAAATGCTCTTGTTCTTTCTGAAATTCCACTCGGATCATCAATTTATAATATTGAATTACATCCAGGCCAGGGCGGAATTCTTGTTAGATCAGCTGGTTCAACAGCAACTTTAATGGGAAAAGAAGAACGATATGCTTCAGTTAAAATGCCATCAGGCGAGGTAAGAAGATTACTCATGACTTGTAAAGCAACGATTGGTGCTACTTCTAATCCTGATCACAATTTGCAGTCAGTTGGTAAAGCTGGTAGAAATCGTTGGATGGGTTGGAGACCAAGAGTAAGAGGAGTTGCGATGAATCCTGTCGATCACCCAATGGGTGGTGGTGAAGGACGTGCAACCGGAGGTCTTCCGCGTTCAAGAAATGGCCAATTTGCGAAAGGACAAAAGACAAGAAGTCCGAATAAGCAATCCGATAAAATGATTATTTCAAGAAGAAAAATAAAGACATCATAAGATTATGGCTAGATCAATTAGAAAAGGTCCTTATGTTCATCATTCATTGCTTGCAAAAATTGCGAAAGCTAAAGAAAGCAATAAGAAGGCAGTTATCAAGACCTGGAGTAGAGCATCAATGATTATCCCGGAAATGGTAGGAGAAACTATCGCCGTACATAATGGCAAATCTTTTATCCCGGTATATGTTTCAGAAAATATGGTGGGACATAAATTAGGTGAATTTGCCCCAACTAGAACTTTTAAAGGACACGCAGGAAACCGTAAATGATAAAACATTAAAAAATGGAAGCAGTAGCAAAACTTAGAAATTGTCCCATGTCTCCTCGAAAGATGAGATTGGTGGTTGATTTAATCAGAGGCAAAAAAGCAAATCAGGCTCTACACATACTCAAGTATACAAAAAAAGAAGCTTCTGTATGGTTAGAAAAATTACTTCTTTCTGCTATCAACAACTGGGAACAAAAACATGGAGATAGCGGTGCTGATACTGCAGATCTGTTTGTGAAAACAGCTTTTGTAGATCCGGGAACAGTGTTAAAGAGATTTCAACCTGCTCCTCAAGGACGAGCGAACAGAATCAGAAAAAGAAGAAATCATGTTACTCTTGTAGTAGCTACCCCTGTACAAAATACAAATAACTAATTCAATAAATAAAAATCTGAATGGGTCAAAAAGCAAATCCAATAGGTAATAGACTCGGAATTATCCGAGGTTGGGAATCTAATTGGTTCGGTGGGCATAATCTTGCTCAAAAGTTAGTTGAAGATGAGAATATCAGAAACTATCTCTATGCAAGAATTCCAAAAGGAAGTATAGCTCGTATTATTATTGAAAGAACATTGAAGCGAATCACAGTTTCAATTCAGACTTCCAGACCTGGTATAATTATCGGTAAAGGAGGAACTGAAGTTGATCGTATCCGTGAAGAATTAAAGAAAATTACGGATCAGGATGTTCAAATCAATATTATTGAAATTAGAAAACCTGAATTGGATGCAGCGATAGTTGGAGATACGATTGCAAAACAGCTTGAGTCTAGAATAAACTTTAGACGTGCAATTAAAGCGGCAATACAATCTTCAATGCGCGCAGGAGCAGAAGGTATTAAAATTAGAATATCGGGACGATTGAATGGTGCGGAAATGGCACGTTCAGAAGAGTATAAAGATGGAAGAATTCCTTTGCATACATTTAGAGCGGACATTGATTATGCAATTAAAGAAGCTTTAACGGTATATGGTAAATTAGGAATTAAAGTTTGGATTTGCAAAGGTGAGATATTCACCAAAAGAGATTTATCACCATTGGTTGGTTTGTCTAAAAAAGAAACTAAGCCGGGTGGTAAAAATGAAGATGATAGAGGAGGCGGTCGTCGCGATGAGAGGGGTGGCGGTAGATCCAGAAGGCGTCAATAAAGAAAAAGTGTTAATTTTGCACCTCTTTTTTAAAAAAGTAAGATAAAATTGTCATGTTACAACCAAAAAGATTAAAATACAGAAGACAGCAGAAGGGAAGGAATGATGGAATTGCTAACCGCGGCTTCACTATTGCCTTCGGAACATATGGTCTGAAAAGCTTGAATAACGCAAGGTTAACTAACAGACAGATAGAAGCAGCAAGGATCGCTTTAACCAGACATATGAAGCGTGAAGGAAACGTTTGGATTAGGATTTTTCCTGATAGACCGGTTACTGCTAAGCCTGCAGAAGTTCGTATGGGTAAAGGTAAAGGAGCATTGGATCATTATGTAGCTATGGTTAAGCCTGGAACTATTATGTTCGAAATTGATGGAGTTCCATATGATGTTGCAGTTCAGGCATTTAATCTTGCGGCTCAAAAACTTCCGGTAATGACGAAGTTAACTATTAGACCAAGTGCACCGGAATCAATTAATCAACAATAATATTCATTGAATCATGGGACTAAAGAAATATAACGAGTTTTCAAAAATGCAGGATGCAGCTCTTCAAGAAGAATTAAAATCTGCCAAGGCAAGAATAAATAGTATGAAATTTGAGCATAAAGTAAAAGGACTTTCAAATCCAACTACAATTACGCATTTGCGTAGAGAAATTGCTCAGATGAGTACGGAATTAACGAAAAGAAAAAATACAGCTAACTAGTATAATCTACCAGAATGGAACGAAATTTAAGGAAAGAAAGAGTAGGAACTGTTACAAGCAGCAAAATGGATAAATCTATTGCAGTATCTATCCAACAAAGATTGTTACATCCTAAATATGGTAAGTACGTAAAGAAAACTAAAAAGTATTATGCTCATGATGAAAAGAATGAACGTAATGTTGGAGACCTTGTACGTATAATGGAGACAAGACCCTTAAGCAAAACAAAGTGTTGGAGACTTATTGAGATTATTAAGAAAGGAGAATAAATTTTTTATTAGAAATTAAATGTAAATCATGATACAGCAAGAGAGTAGATTACGGGTGGCAGACAATAGTGGAGCAAAAGAAGTGCTTTGTATCCGCGTATTGGGAGGTACCAAAAGAAGATACGCTTCTCTTGGAGATAAGATTGTTGTAAGTGTGAAGTCCGCTTCACCTGGAGGCGTTAAAAAAGGTACAGTTTCAAAAGCTGTTATCGTCCGTACAGCAAAGGAAGTGAAAAGAAAAGATGGTTCGTATATACGATTTGATGACAACGCTGTCGTGTTGTTGAATGCATCTGATGAACCAAGAGGAACAAGAATTTTTGGTCCAGTGGCAAGAGAACTTAGAGAAAAAGATTATCTGAGAATTGTTTCCCTTGCACCGGAAGTTTTATAGTTACAATTTCAATTCGATAAATAATGAAATTTAAAATTAAGAAAGGAGATAAGGTTCAGGTAATTGCAGGTTCTAAAAAAGGACAAAGCGGTGAAGTAACTGCTATAATCACAGAGAAGAATCGTGCATTAGTAGGAGGTATCAATATTGTTAAAAAACATATGAAGCCAACCAACAATAACCCGGGAGGAATTGTAGAAATGGAAGCACCAATTCACATTTCGAATCTCGCATTGTTGGATCCTAAATCTAACACACCTACCAGAGTTGGATACAAGGTAGAAAACGGAAAGAAAGTAAGATATTCAAAAAAATCAGGTCAAATCATTAAGTAATGAGCTATTCACCAAGATTAAAAGATTATTATAAGAGTACAGTAGTCCCTACTTTAAATAAAAAGTATAACTACAAGTCAGTAATGCAGGTACCTAAATTAGTAAAGATCTGTATCAACCAGGGAGTTGGAGCTGCTACTCAGGACAAAAAATTAGTTGATATTGCTATCACTGAAATTAGTTCTATTGCAGGTCAAAAACCGGTAGCTACTTTCTCTAAAAAGGCAATCTCAAATTTCAAATTGAGAGAGAAAATGCCAATTGGAGTTCGGGTTACTCTTCGTTCTGATAGAATGTATGAATTTTTAGATAGATTAATTTCAGTAACGCTTCCACGTGTTCGTGACTTTCGTGGAATCAATGATAAGTCATTTGATGGTAGAGGAAATTATACTATGGGTATTACAGAGCAGATTATATTTCCGGAAATTGATATCGATAAGATTAATAAGATAACTGGTATGGATATTACTTTCGTTACAACAGCAAAAACGGATGATGAAGCATATTCATTATTAAAAGAATTAGGTTTCCCATTTAAAAACGCAACAAAGAATTAATTATGTCTAAAAAATCTATTATCGCTCGTCAGGCTAAGAGAGAAAAAATGGTAAAAAAGTATGCTGACAAAAGAGCGCAACTTAAGAAAGATGGAAATTGGGAAGAGTTAGATAAACTTCCAAAAAATAGTTGTAAGGTTAGATTAAAAAACAGGTGTATGCTTACAGGAAGACCTAAAGGATATATGAGAAGATTTGGTCTGTCACGTAATGTATTCAGATTAATGGCTTTGAATGGAAAAATTCCGGGTGTTACAAAAGCAAGTTGGTAATCATTTTTTAGAAAGTATTTAAAAAAAGAATAAATAAAATGGCAGTTACAGATACTATAGCAGATTTTCTAACCAGAATTAGAAACGCTCAGCAAGCAAGTCATAGAATTGTTGATATTCCGATGTCAAAAGAAAAGAAAACGCTTACTGAATTATTGTATAAAAATGGGTATATCCTCAAGTACACTTTTGTTGATACGCCTAATAAACAAGGAGAGATTAAAATAGCTTTAAAATACGACCCGATTTCTCGTATCCCGGCGATTCGTGAATTGGTTAGAGTAAGTAAACCGGGAAGAAGAATTTACAAAGGCGCAGATAATTTGCCTAGAATTATAAATGGTTTAGGTGTTGCTTTTGTCTCTACTTCTAAAGGGATTATGTCTGATAAAGACGCAAGAGCTGCAAATATTGGCGGTGAGGTATTGTGTTATGTATTATAATTAGTAAAGAGAATATAAAAGAAATTATATGTCGCGAATTGGTAGAAAAATTATAAATCTTCCTAAAGGAGTTGAACTTAAAATTGAAAAAAATCGAGTTACAGCCAAAGGTGCAAAAGGAACTTTGTCTCAAGATATAGATCCGGATATGACAGTATCGCTGGAAGATGGTGTAATTACCGTAACCAGACCTACAGAACAAAAAAGACATAAATCATTGCATGGACTTACACGTGCTTTAATTAATAATCTTGTAACAGGTGTATCAGATGGCTTTACAAGAGAAATAGAATTAGTAGGGGTTGGTTACAGAGTGAGCAATCAGGGAAATCTTTTAGAAATTTCTGTTGGTTATTCTCACCCTATTATGTTTTTTCTTCCATCTGATATAAAAGTTGAAACGGTTACAGAAAAAAGTTCTAACCCGAAAATAATTCTAAAAGGATCTGACAAGCAATTGATCGGACAAGTATGTGCTAAGTTAAGATCCTTCAAGA
>JABFRV010000035.1 GCA_013140975.1 Saprospiraceae bacterium | reverse complement strand
GAACAAACTCAGCGTTTATTCTATTATCCCAACCGATTGCATATGCTCTGGAATCATTTACACCGGAATATCTGATTCTGACGTTTTCAAGATCATAAGAAATCTGATCCCAGCCTTTTTTGTAATAGATTTCTGAAACCCAATGAAATTTAGATGCACTCAATTTTTTCCATCTAAACTCTTTCTTTATTCCTCCAACAAAATGAAAAGATTTTTGTGACTTTACATTCGTATTCACTTTTCCTGAAAGATCCCTTAATTCCCTATAGAATGGAGGTTGATAATACAATCCTGAAGCCAACCACAATTTTAAATTCGAATCAGATTTTTTTGGATTCGCCTCAACTCGCAGTCTCGGGTTTGTAAAAAACTCTTCATTCAAAGAATTATAATGAAAACGAATTCCCGGTACAAAATGAAAATTCCAGGTTCCGCTTGATCGCAGAGAAATTGCATCTTGCAGCCATCCGGAGAACTTGTTATTATCAAACTCATTCTTAGATTTAATGACTTCGTTTAAGACAATACTGTCCCCAAGCTTGTAAGGTAAAGAATATCCTGCAGAGTCTATTCTCTCCCATTCATTAATTCGATCAAAGAAATTCTCATTCCTAACTCCGACACCTCCCTGTAATAAATGATGTAAAGCTGATTCTGAATTACCTAATTCTAAACCCGTCCGAATCTCCGTATTAAGTAATTGCGTTTGCAAATAATTTCTTCCATAACGATGTTGGATTCCTTCCCCCCACAGTTTTACTTCCCTGCCTTCTTCGTCTTTGTTATTAATTTCCAACTCAACAAGTCTATAATAACCTAATATGTCAAATTGTTCTGCTTCCACACTTCCTTGCAGTGAGGATTGTAGTTTAATAAAAAAATTATTCTTCTTCGCTTTGGGAAAATACAATAAGTTAAATCCTCCCATTGCGGTGTTAAAATAGTCGACTTCATTACCTTCATAATAAGTATTTAAACTTAGGATCCCAAATAACAATGAACCTTTAGCCTGAGCACTGCTTTGCGGAGTTAAAGAAAATCTACTGAAATTTATATTTCCTAAAACTGAAATATGCCAGTCCTTATTAATGTCATAACTGACTAAGCCTTGAATGTCTCCAAATCGCGGAACGTACTCTCCTTCAATATCCTGTGAATTAAGTATATACTGATTCGATTTATATCTGGCACCGAGTAAATACCGGAAAGTATTTTTTTTTCTTTTAAATAATGTAGTACTTCCCTCAGCATGAATTGATGCTCCAAGTAAACTTGCTTCTGCACTATAAAGTTTATCGGTGGGAACTTTATAGCGAATGTCAAGAACAGATGATTGCTTATCACCATACTTAGATTCGAAGCCTCCGGATGAAAAGTTTAAATCCCTTATTAAATTTGCATTTGGAAATGACAAACCTTCTTGTTGTCCATTTCGAATGAGTTGCGGTCTATATATCTCAAAGTCATTCACAAAAACCAGATTCTCATCATAGGAACCTCCTCTAACACTATACTGTGAAGACAATTCACCTCCTGCGCTTGACCTTACTCCTAAAGCAATACTTGGAAGAATACTTTCAATATTATGACTCAAAGTAGGCATCATACTAAACTCTTTGGCGCTTTCTCTGATCATATAATCACTTTTTTTCTCTTGTGTGATTAAAACTTCCTGGTTTATAATAGGTTCAAGTCTTATATTATTCTCAATTCGCGACTTACCTTTAAGATCTGTCAAGTAAACTGACTTTGTCTCATACCCTACTCTGCTTACCTTTAAGAGAACCGATTTAGAGGAAGGTACTGAAATCTGATAAAATCCTTTATCATTGGTTTCAGTATAATATTTAGTTTCCGGAATATAGATATTTGCAAACTCAACAAGCTCCCCGGATGTATTGTCCTTAACTACTCCAAAAACGACTGTTAATTCCTGAGAATACAAACAAAAAGAACTAAGATAGAATATATAGAAAAGGCGAAAAGGCATAGTAATAAATAACGTTATCTTATGCAAAACATTATTGCACACCTATCATTTTTAATCTGCGAATAACTCCTTTAGGATCAGGGTCCGAAAAAACAGCATTTCCAGCGACGAGCACATCAGCTCCTGCCTGAAGAATTTTTTCTGCATTTTGCAAGCCAACGCCGCCGTCAATTTCAATTCGTACATTCAGATTTCTTGAAATAACTTCATTCCTGAGTTTTTCAATCTTTTGCAAACTCCTATAGATAAATTTTTGACCGCCAAAACCCGGGTTGACAGACATTAAAATTACAAGATCAAGATCCTCCAAAACATCAAATAATAACTCAACCGGAGTATGAGGATTAATCGCAATTCCAGCTTTACATCCTAATAATTTTATCTCTTGTATGCACCTGTGAACATGTGTACACGCCTCATAATGAACAGAGATTTGATGGGCTCCTGCTTTATGAAAAAGTGAAATGTATTTCTCTGGATTTACGATCATTAAATGAACATCATTTACAAGCTTACTCCTTTTACAAATCGCTTCAACAACAGGTAGTCCTATGGAAATATTTGGTACAAAGCTTCCATCCATTACATCTATGTGTAACCAATCTGCATCACTTTCATTCAACATATCCACTTCACGCCCAATCTCCAGGAAATTACAAGACAAAATTGAAGGTGAAATTAGATGATTGGCCATACAGAATAATATTAGGCAAAAGTAATTAAAAAACTCCTTATATAATACTTTTTTATATATACTAAAGATATCTCTAAAAAATTAAGCTTTACCTATATATTGAAGATTAAATACATTGCGTTATTGTACTTATGATTAATCAGAAGGTTTTTATTCTTATATTTTTTACTTTATTCATGTGCGACCCTCTATCGTCACAAAAATACCGAACTGTATTAGGCATTCGAAATTCAGAAAGATTAAGTGCTTCTATTGAACAAAGAATAATCAAGAAAATAAATTTCGAATTAATCTATTCCCCATCAACAAGATTATATGAGAAATCAATTGAAGGCCTAATTCTTTATCATAAACCGATATTTACCCGTTCAATAAGCATATTTGGTGGAGCGGGATATTCCGTCCTCTTAGCGAATTCCAACTTTGAAAAATGTCCAAAAGGAATTTTATTAAAAGCCGGAATAGGTTTTACATTCTGGAGATTAAATACAAGTTGGGACGTCAAGCCAGTTTACTTTTATAAAAACGAAACTTACTCATTAGATTACAGCACAGGTTTTTCTATTCGGTATGTTATACTAAAAGAACCCAAAAGAAAGAAGTTCTCGTTTTTCAGAAAGAAGAATTAATCAAATTATTTCTTAGTCAGTTTCTGTATATCCTTGTAGACTTGTTTGGGAACAAAAAAGGATATATCCCCATTCCCCAAAATGAGTTCTCTGACGATTGTTGAACTTACATGACTGAGTTCCGGTCTGGATATAAGAAAGATAGTTTCTAAATTATTGCTTACAGTATGATTGATTTGAGAAATCGTTCTTTCATAATCAAAATCGGCTGCATTTCTAATTCCACGTAAAATGTAATTTGCTTTTACAAGTTTACAATACTCTAGTGTTAATCCCTGGAAATGATCAACCTTTATTTTTTTCTCATTTTTAAACAATTCATTGAGCCATTCAATGCGCTTTTCCAGACTAAATAAATACTTTTTCTGGGTGTTTACCCCTATAGCTATTATAATTTCGTCAAATAAAGGAATTGCTCTTTGTACAAGATCCACATGTCCTTTGGTTATTGGATCAAACGAACCAGGAAATACTATTCTTTTAATTTTCATACACTACTTTGATTATACTATTTTTCCACCTTTTAATGTGTCTTGATAATCAAAAAGCTCCTTCCATTTTCCTTCATTAGCAAGACCTGCCTGATATGGCCAGGTTGTAGGATCTGCAAGTTGATATCTCTCTCCTGCTTTTTCAAGAATATTTCGAAGTGCTTTAAGATCAAAAATAGAAAGTTGACTCCAGGTCCATATTCCATTTTCGTTTAATAACTTTTCAATTTTAGGCCCAATTCCTTCAATCGCCTTAAAATCATCTTTTTTATATCTTCTTAAAAGACCCATCTTAACGAGTATTTTCTCTAATTTAGATTCAGTTATTATTTTATCATCTTTACTTTTTCCTGCTGATAGATTCTTTTGGTACTCAATTAAACGGTCCCATTCTCCTTTACAGGCGTGTTTTGCTTGTATTGGCCAGGAATCTGTTTCTAATATTCGATACTTCGGATCAATCAATTCTAACTTTTTCTTTAATTCACCTGAATTTTGACGGGATAAATCCTCCCATGAATAAACATTTTCCGAATTTAGAAAAGCCTCCATTTTGGGTCCCAAACCTTCAAAAATTTGCAGGTTATTGGTATTTAATTTTTGAAAAACAGCCAAATCAATATTTGATTCTTCTGCCTTATCGATCATTTCAAACTCTTGCCTTTTGGCTAACAATGGATCTATTTTTTCAGAAATATTCTGTTTTGCTTTTACAATCGGAAAATCTTGAATTTCGGTTTTTTGAATTTCAGAAACACTCGTTTTAATGAGTTTACATTTTTCCAGCTCATCTTTCAGAGTTATTATTTCAACCTCTTGTGTATTGCTTCTAGTTCTACACTCTGTTAAAATAGCTTCAAGCTCCAGGTTGCGTTGGTTGAGTCTTACAATTTCAATCGAATTACTATTATCTGCAATCGATACATTGGGATTAATTCTGCTGTAATTTGGAACTTCCTTTATAGAACTGGATTTCGGTCGAAACATATTCCCCAATAGATACCCTAGTACAAAAGGAATAAGCCAAGACAACAAGATCTCCCACCAGTTTAAATCGCAGACAATCATTATAGTTAATCCCATTTTACATTTATTTTATTACTTCAATTTCGGATCTTCTGTTTTTTGCTCTACCCTCTTCAGTTTCATTAGATGCGATAGGGTCTTTCGCTCCTTTATATTCAGTTAAAATATGAATCGGGTTGGCACCATTACTTACCAGGTATTTCTTAATCGCCAATGCTCTCTGTCTGGATAAAAGAAAATGCTCTCTTTCTGTACCATCATTATCCGTGTGACTGGTAATTCTTATAGTTAAGTTTTTCTGTTTCATTCTTGTAAGTAATTCATCTAATGCCCTGGTTAACTCTCCGCTTTGAATAGTATTCGAAGAGTTATACTCATGCCAAATAGTTAGTTTATTTCTTTCTTCCAATACTTTTTGCTTCGGTTTAATTTCAATTTCAACTGCCTTACGGCATTCGACTGAATCGAAAAGTTTATCCATGATCGAATAATTCATCACAATAGATACTGTACTGTCTTTAGCCTTAAACAAATTCTTTATCGTTTCAAATCTTTCTTCTACGATAGTGGAATTCGTTCTAATTTCATTCGAATCTGAAATTATTTTAACAAAAAGTTCCTCTTCGCTTCCAAGTTCTTTAAATAAGGAATCAATAAAATGTTCATAGCTTTTTCCAAACTTGCATTCGCGCCGTCCAAAGCAACACATGATGGGCTCATCATAAACTTGAATAACAGTATCTATTTTTGGAACATTAGGCATTGTTTGGTTACAACACTCTCTTTTCATTATATTCCAAAG
>JABFRV010000184.1 GCA_013140975.1 Saprospiraceae bacterium | reverse complement strand
GTGCAATGTATTTCATCATCAATAAGTATAGCTTTAAGCATATAAATTTTATCTTTAAGAATTCAGATTGTATAATAAAATTACTAAAAATTTGTATTCTTTCAACCTTTGAGTTATGGAAATTGGCATCTATCACTTCTTTTAAAGAGAGGCAAGTTACAGACAGCGGGATGATTTTGAAAGAATATTAAGTTATTGGGGTAGATTTTTGAGTAAATGGCAGATTTATTTTCAATCGTCTAAAAGCAGAGGTCTTCAGATGACAGGATTTAATAAATATTAGTCATTGCTAATCGGTCAATAAATGACCACTTACTTAATGTTACATACCGGTCATACAATTTCAAATTTCAGATCTGGAGGTTCAATCTACCTTGCAGCAAAATTATTGTTATGACAAATGTAAAAACTTTCTTCTCAAAACACACCTTGATATGCCTACTTATTATTTTGCTTTCTTCTTGCGAGAAAGATGTGATAATGGTTCCGGATTGGTGCACAGAAGGTACATTAACTGCATTAATAAATGATGAAGGAATTGATGATATGGTAAAGAATATAATTTATGAGAAACCTCAAGGATATAGAATCCCAGTTGATGGGGTAAAAAAGATTATTGTTATTCCATACTTTACACCGGGTGAGTTTGAATACAATACTGCAGTTACATCAACTTTAATTGAACATAATTTTTTCACGGTTGGCACTGGAAGTATACGAGATTATTTTCTGGAAAATTCCTGGGGTCAGTTTGATATCACAAAAGGACAAATTTCGGCGCCGGCTTCTTTACCACAATTTCTATCCACATATGGAAGTGAAGTTCCCTCAAAGGATCCTAGTAGGAACATTTCGTTGGCTTATGATATCTGTTCGAATTCTACTATCAATTGGGCATTATTTGACACCAATGGAGATAAAATAATTACAGCGGAAGAGGTGCAAATATGCTTAATGGAGCCAACCGGAGGATCAGGTGCAACGAGATATTATAGTTTTCAAGTTAATAATCCTTCTACCGGTGAAGTATTTACAGTGCAAAACTATTTTGTATTTTTTGGATGCAAGTCAAATACAGATCCGAATAAATTAACTGATCCCATAAGTTTTAATTTTTCAACTATCTGGCATGAACTCTGTCATGGCATGTTTGGCCTGCCTGATAGATATGCGGCATATTGCAGTGATGGGAATACCGGCCGCTATGACATCATGAGTAATAATTGCAATTGGATGCATATGAATATTTATGATAAAATGAAATTGGGTTGGATACACCCAAAAATTTTAGCGACTACAATCAGTCGGTTTGGAACCAGTCCTCAATGCATTCAAATTCCTGCCGTTGAATCAGGTAAATCTGCATTTATATTGTATGATCCAAAATTTCCTGACGAATACTGGATGGTGGAAAACAGAAATAAAGCTTCTTCGAAATACAATTTTGAAAAGGGCCTGGATGATGAAGGTCTGATTATCTGGTGGATTGATCTTACTGAAACAGCACCTGAAAAAATTGTCCATCTGGTAAGTTCAAAGGATTGGGGAAAGAATCCTAAATCGTATACCTATAAAGTGGGCGATCCCGGATCCTTAATGTTTAAAGGAAAAGAGGGGCTTGAATTTGGAACTGTAACACTGGCAAATAGCAGTGGTGGTTTGTCTCTTGTAATCAGGAAACTTTCTCCTTCAAGTAAGATTATGTTTGGAGAATTTTGATAGATAAGCAGTATCATAATCCTTTAGAATTAATCATTAATGAACTTTTAATATTCAGCTTCATTAAAATCATTTTTCATAAACATTAAATTTTTTATAATGAAAACAAAAATATTTTTTTGCGTTGTTCTATTTTCAATAGTTGCACATCTCCTGCCAAATAATTGCGCTGCTCAATTTGAAGTAACGATAGGAACAATTTTTGGCTCTGACGAAACCGTTGATGTCAAAGCGCTTCCCAATGGAAGACATACAGCGGTCCTGGCAAATTCAACAAGCTATGGTTCTCAAAAAATAGTCTTAGCAGAATTAGACCCTATAGGGAATGTATTATTTTACAAAACAATTTACAGCACCGATAGTCCGGAGAGCGATGTTACCGCTGCAAGTCTTGAATTGGATTTGAATAATTTTGGTGAACACATTGGATACTTTATAACTGGATACGTTGGAAAATTATTGGGACCAGCTCCTTTAAGAATGATTTTAATTCGAACAGATTTAAATGGATTACCAAGCTGGTCAAGAGAATTGATCAGCATATATGAACCTATTAGCAACATTCCTCAAAACGAGCTAGGCGTTTCGCTCGAAAGACAATCCAATAATGATATTATTGTGGTAGGGCAATCTAAATATAAATTTTCCGTAAGCCGGTTTAGTCAAAGTGGAAATCTGATTTGGAGTTATCGCTATGGTTCAGGCGATATTGTGTTTGTGCCTTATGAAAGTTGTAATGGAAAAAGGGGTGGGCAGCATGTCATCGCCATAGCTGGATTTGCGCATGAAATTGACATGGGTACTCATAGTTATGTGTCATGTATCAGAGCAAGCAATGGATTAGAATTCTGGCGGCATCGTTATTATTCGGGTCAATTTTATGATGAGGCAAATGACATTGTACAGAATCCCAAGAGTGGGCAATTCATGGTTGTGGGTAGGGCAGACGAAATGGGAAGTACTCCAACAAGTATGTGGGTATTTAATGTCAATGAAAATAATGGGACACTTGCGCATGGTGCAACATATAATCTACTTCCCCCGTATTATAAAATATGGGCTCGAGATGTATGTTTGAGTCCTGATAAAAATTCGGGGACGATTACAGGTTATTTAAATTTTACGACTCCGGCTGGCGACGTTGAGTTTAAGACATATATCATGAATATTGCTTTTGGTCCGATTTCTTTCCCGATTTTCAGTCACTATTTTACGAATACAAATCCACTGACTTCAAAACTATATTTTGCAGGGGATGATGCCATAGAATCTGTAATAAGCCCGGATCCAGGTTATGTATTGGGAACCCAATCAAAACTTACAGGATCGGCTCTTTTGGATTATGATCTTCATGTTCTTCGTCTCAATGATCTTGGGCAAACGAATTCAATAGATTGCCCTATCGTTCCCTTTTTTCCTCACTTTCGAGAAGCAGGGAACTCACAACGTCTATCGAGAGAAAAAACAGAGAGTTTTTGGAAACCCATTTCAACATCAGCTTCTGATGAAATTTTTAATGAAGAATATTGTAATATAATGAGTGGTCAATCAATTAGAAATGGAACAGAAATGAAATCATCCGAAATCACCAAATTTGATGTTTTTCCTAGTGCTGCAATTGCTGGCTCAAATGTCAACATTCGAATTGAATTGAAAGAATCATCCATTGTAGAATTCCAAATACTGGATATAACGGGAAAGGTCTGTAATCAATGGAGTGAATTAATTGGTGGAGGGTTTCAAATGATTCAATATCAATTACCTACAGCACTAACAAAGGGTATTTACACGATGAAGCTAAATATTCAGGGTGGCAAGCATAAGATGTTCAAACTATTGGTTACTGATTAATATTAATGATTTCATAAAAATCTCATTTATTCCGAAAATGAGGCATTGTTTCAAAAACTGGAGAAAAATTCTGATTTAAATTCTTTTATGTTAATTGGATCAGCATGAATGGTCTATTCAGTGCTACATGTATTCTTATCTGATGATCATCGCAGCTGAATTTGACGGAAGACATGAAATATATGATATTGAGAAGAATCTAAAACTGTATAAGGAAAGTGTATTAAGAAAGAAGATATACTTAATGTTGTTGCATCCGCAAAATTCAGCACATGCAAAGAAATCTAAAAAATGGCTGGAGAAAAGGAAAATAGATTGACTTTTCATCAACTGGGCACACCAGCCAATTGCGTTTAATGGCTCATTCCCGGTTGGAAATCAACATACTGGCTGCCCTTAAAAAATTATCTTGAAAAGGGGGTAATACAAAAACTTTGTAAATAAAAAACGCATTGATAAGCATAACTGATAGAAAGACAAGTTACAATTCATTATTAAAAAAGTATTATTTTTGTTGGTAAAAATGATGAAAATATCTATAGCAATCCTGGCAGCTGCTTTAGCATTCCTTTCTTCCTGTAATAAAGATGATTCCTCCGGATCTCAATCAAACAAATATGTCAAGGGGAAAAATCGATTCCTAATGAATATTGATGGAGACGATAGAGAATATTTTGTGCATGTTCCGTCAGGATATACAGGCTTGTCGCAAACTCCAATTGTTTTTATGTTACACGGAACGAATGGTAACGGAGAAGATTTCTATACTAATTCTGGCTGGAAAGAAGTTGGTGAAACAGAAAATATAATTACAGTTTTTCCTTCTTCATGGAAGTATTGTATTGTTGAAGATGGTCAGCAACGTCCTAGTACAGAAAAGTGGAATGCTCAACCTGCTGGCTGGGTACCTTGTACTGGTGAAAAACTTAGGGATGATATAAAATTTTTTAACTCAATAATCACAGAACTTAATTCTAAGTTCAATGTGAATAATAAAAGAATATATTTAGTTGGCTTTTCTAACGGTGGAGCGATGGCCTGTAAGTGCTCTTATGAAATGAGTGATAAGTTTGCTGCTATTGTGGAGAGTGCCGCTGCCCTGTTTGGGCAGCAACCAAATCTACTTCGAAAGTTACCAGTTCTATTTCAGAGAGGAAATGAAGATTACGGACCTGGTGGTTCTGGTCCAACAGCACCTATGAATTCGCTCCCTTTTCTGTTAACAGACTCTAATACTACACTATTGCAAGGTCATCTTTACAAATTTGCTCAAACAAGCGTTTTCCATTTTGGCTTAAATCCTAATTTTACAATATCCGGAGATACAAATACAATTGTGAGAGCTACATACGTTTCTAATTCACCAAACGAGCCCTTAAATGTCTATACAGTTGCATTGATAAAAGGCTTAAAGCATTCTTATCCTATTGGTGCAGCAAGCCAAAATTGGAGTTGGTTGAAACAATATAACTTACCCTAAATAATGATTGGTAACTACGCATAGAATACTGAAGTAGGAAAGGATGAGTTGCTAAAATAGTTTTGTCACCAAAAACTTTTAGGAGCGATTCGTTTCTTCGTATAAAAGATTGTACTGGTAAATAAACTGTTTTTATTTTTGTAAACGATTGTAGTGAAAAAATACTAGTATCTTCAATCCTAAATACGTTATTCAGCAAGTGTATTAAAAAAGCACAACTGAATAACACAGATCGTAAAATCAACAAATTTTTATAATTACTGTTCTCTTCAGTATAGGTAAATTTATTTGGTGATCAGAGTCCACATTAAAAGCAGGAAGAAGACGAAAAGCTAAAAGAATAGAAATTAGAAACATTTTAAGAATGAAAAGAATTTTATTTGGTTTTTTTATATTGGGTTGCTTTATTGTCATTTTTTCTTTCAATTCTCTTAAACATGAACCTTATTACTCGGCTGCGGAAGTATCAATGATGGAAGGATTTTATCTCTTTTCAGATAACAAACCTATTGGGCTTTAAGGCAATTGGGGGTTGTTGGCTTATAATTTGTACACGGAAAGCCGTTTCAAAAATAAGTAAAAATTTAATAAAACGGGCTAGAAAAAGATATAAGAAGGCTGATGGATTAATTTTTTGAATTAAATAAAGAT
>JABFRV010000089.1 GCA_013140975.1 Saprospiraceae bacterium | reverse complement strand
CTTCCTGTTAATTGTAAAAAAGTAAACATTTATTTATTTAAGAATAATGAATTTGATAAATTAATCTTATTAAAAGAAAATACAGATAATGATGGTTTTGAAATCGTTGATATACCTGACCTGGGAACGAATATTCGAGCAAGAATTATGGTGAAAGCTGTAGATCATATATTTTTCGATGTTTCTGACAAAACTTTCCGAATTATCGATGCTAGATCATCCGGTGTAAATTTTGGTGTTACTCCTAATGTTATTAATCTTTGTCTCCCACAACTTGCTGAGATAAAACTTAAATCATGTTCATATGGAAATTATAAAGGGAATTTAAATCTTTTCATTGAAAGTGGATTGCCTCAAGGTTCAACTTACAGATTTGAAAAATCAGGTATTTCTGAGTCTGAAGAAACGAAATTGGTGATTGATGTTAATAATTTAACTTCAAAATCAACATTAAATCTTGTAATTGGGGCTATAACTCCTGAAGGAGATACGCTGCGAGATAATTTGGTAATTAATGCAATAAATAACGATTTCTCTGATCAGGCACTTCTTACTCCTCAAAACGGATCAGTCTCTGTTATTGAAACACCAGTATTCCGATGGAAAAAAAGCTTTAACTCCACTGTTTACAATTTTGAGATTGCAACATCACCAGTATTCGGTAATACTATAGTTTATTCTCAATCCAACATTACAGTAGACACTCTTCTTCTTCCTGTTTTATTAAAGGAAAGTAAAATCTATTACTGGAGAGTAATTCCAATCAATGATTGTGGATTGGGATCATCAACTTTAACGTATGCATTGCAAACAGTTAATAAAACTTGTGTTGACCAGGCATATACTGGAAATTCTATTGGTCTTTTTTCTAACAAAACTCATTCTGTTAAAATACCTGTAAACTTTAATGGAATTATTTCAGACATTAATTTAAATAATGTTGAAGTAGATGCAGATGCAATTAATGCTACCAAGCTATTTTTAGTAAGTCCATCAGGTAAAAGAGTTAATCTCTTTAATATGCAATGCGGGGTATTGCTTGACTTTAGATGCCATTTTGACGATGAAGCACCAATACCTATTAAATGTCCTCCAATTGCCTGGGCAAGAATGCGACCATTCGAACCTCTTGCTCGTTTTAAAGGCGAAAGTCTTCAAGGAAATTGGGCATTCGAAGTTGTAACAACTACTGCGTTTAGAGACGGTTTAATTAGAAATTTTACTTTACAATATTGTGCAGATCTTAAAGTTACAAATCCATTTTCAGCGATAAATGAACCGCTGAGATTGAACATAGGTGAATCAAAAGGAATTCCTAACTCCTTATTACTTTCTCAAGATACTGATAATTCACCTTCAGAACTTGTCTATACAGTTGTTCATGCTCCTGCGTCAGGTAATTTATTATTAGAAGGAAATCCTTTAAATATTGGTTCAACATTCTCTCAAAAAGATATTGATGACAACAAACTTTCTTATCAAAATACAGGTAATAGTTCTCTTATAGACGGTTTCTATTATACTGTAAATGATGGAGCTAATGGTTGGTATGGTGTTTCTTTCTTTACTATTTATGTTGGTGCAGTAGCAACAAAAGATGTAAACGAAAAACAATCATTTGAAATATATCCTAATCCAGGATCCGGTTTGTTTCATATAATATTAAATGATTCTCATTTTTCAGATGCGAAAGTATTTATAACCTCAATAAGTGGAAAGTCACTTATTCAGACAGATCTAAAATCATTACATCTATTGCAATTGGATTTTTCTATGCTAAACGATGGAGTTTATCTAGTAACTTTAGTTAATAAAAATTCTTCAATTACTAAAAAGCTCATATTGCGACGGAACTAATCAATAAAAACTTTTTTAGTTGACACATTTCCGTTAGAAATTATTTGTAGGGAATACATTCCGGATTGGAGTTGAGGTAATTCCAATTTCTCGTGGATTTTATTCTCTACATTAATAATTCTTTTACGCAATACGATTCTACCATCAATTCCTGTAAGTGCTACTGTAACGAATTGTGAAGACAAACCTTGTATCTCTAATATAATATGATCGCTCGCAGGATTAGGAGTAGCGCTCCATGAATAACTCGCTTGATTAGAAGTTGTCGCGTTAGCCTTGTTAATTATAAAATCATATTGATATCCTGCTCCAAAATCTGCTTTAAAGGTCTGCACAGGAACTAATGTTGTGTTCTGTTTTCTTTTTATTGAGGAAGAGCCTGAGCCAAAATTAGGATAAAACCAAAAAGAAAGACCATCGTTGGCCCTGTCATCAACCTCAATCGTATAACATCCATTCGGAAAAATCAGATTCTCTTGCGTCGTACTATTCGCACTTAAATTCTTTTTTTCAATGAGAATTTTTCCACTTCCATCTTTAATTCTATAGCTGTTATCGCCTGCAACATTATTCGTCCTTATTTCAAAAACTGGATCAAAGTCAAAGCTTCTTACAAAATTGAACTTTGAACTAAAATTATTATTTCTTGGATTTTCATCAATCTGATCATTTACTTTGTCAATATAGGCCTGAAATGTATTTCCATTCATTTGCGCTCCTTCCCAAATCTTACCATCCGCTATTGGCAAGTCAATGCTAATTGTACTTAGTGATAAAAGTCGCCCAGTCCATAGATATTCTAGTACAACTCCACCTGGCATACCGTATTTAATAAGTAAAGAACTAATCTCGTTCTTTCCAAAATTTTTGATTTGAATAGATGGTCTGCTACAACTTGGATTAAATCTTTCAAATTCCACACGTGTTGAATTAGGCCTAATAATATTTTCAATGCCTGCATCTATGGAATAGTTAAAATCACTGTAACTAACCAATTGACATGCTACCAAATAATTTGCGGAGGTAAGATTTTGTCCATTTAATCCATAATCTATTATAACATCACTATCAGGTGCTGCCAGGTCAGTAATATCATGAAAATAAGTATCTGATGCAGCTCCCGGACACCATCCTGCGCGATCAAATATCCAGGTCCCGCCTTGTGGATAGATTGGATTATTGCCACACTCTTTCCAAACATTAAAGTCAAATTTTTTATTTCCTTTATTACCATCAACTTTTATAAAATGTGACCGATTCGTAAATTCTCCATTCTGTTCATGACCTGTTATTGTCGTTCTCAATTTGAAAAATTTAGATTCCTTATCTAGCTTTAGTTTTCTTGGTTCAAAAACTGTATTGCTTAATATGTTAGCAAATCCTTGCCTTTGAAACATGTATACGTTCTGAATATTATTAACAACTCTCGAAGGTTTTCCTTTTATGTATTGAAACTGAATATTTAGTTCTTCCTGATTTTCACCCCCTAATTCAATGCTTAATCTTTTATTTCCGCGTAGTATTGGCGCGTAATCTGTTACATCAAATACAAAAGTTTTTCCTTCTTTTCCAAGATCTAATCCATTTCCATAAGGTGTAACCAAAGATAATAGCTCATATTTTCCAGGTGCATATCGTTGATACTTTAAGTCTTCGTTGATAAAAGTTCCATCGTGAGGAATTATCTTTATATCAACAAATTCTCCATTCTCATTAAAAATAATAAAATCTCCTGCCGGATAAACGGTATGAATTTTTTTTATTTCTGCCCTTGCATTTAGAATTTCATATTCTTCAACATTTATTGCTGGATTTGGTATCTCTTCAAGTTTATCTACTTCAACAATATTAAGTCCATTTACTACACCTTGTATAAATCCGGATACTGGCCTATTGCTTAATTTATTCATTCCGCTGATTCCAAATCTTCCTTGTTCCTCACTCCAGTTTAATGGTGCATCTGTTATTATTGAAGATGGATTCTCTGATTCATCAACTATCTTTCCCTGAACGTTATCATTCAATGGAAAATAGTAGCGAAGCGAATTGTAATAATTATGTGTCTTATCTCCACCTGAGTACATCCAATTTTTAATACTTACTGAATCAAGTTCTTTTTCCCAAATACTAAATTGGCTAACACTTCCAAAGTATGACAATGAATTATCAAGGCTTGAAAGTAAATTCATTCTATCTACTTGAATCTTTTTGGTTTTACCTGTTCCAGTAAGCCATAAACTTCCATTTTTATAGATGTTCATAATACCGGTAATAGAATTTTTAGTAAATGCCCAATGAATCCATTGACCTTCAATTTCTTTAATATTGGCTGCTTTTTCTATCCGGTCAAATCCACTACCATCGTTGCCACAGTCCCAGTACATTGAACCATTACCCCAGGGTAAATGAACATTCAATTGTCTTTGATTCTTATCATTCACACCATCAATTAATACAGTATTTGCAGGAAGAGCTATAGAATCTCCCTTGACCCAAAACGCAACTGTTACCTCATCTTTGATGTTAGCCATTTTATTTTTGTCAATAGGATACCCTTTTGAACCATACTTGTACAAGCTTACAAATCCATTATTGTTCCCTATTGATACGTCATTAATTGAAGTAGCAGCTAACGTAATTGCCTGGGCTTGTGTTACATTGTTATAACTAATTTCCAATAAAATACTGCTGCTGCCATTCCAAGAATATGGAGTATGAAAAATGAATTTATGGTTCTCATCATTCTTGAAGCTTGTATTCGAAAAAAATATTTCTTTCCATCCTGCAGGGTTAATATCTTTTCCATTTAATGTAACAGCAACATATGATTGAGCTCTGATTTTTAAGAAAGGAACTTCTCCACCGCTACCATTTACTTTTAATTGTAATCCAACTATATTACCCGCTGTTAGATTCATTCCCTTTAGTTCATCTGCTCTATATAGTAAATATAATCTTCCTGCTGAAGGTCCAATAGTAAAAGCAGAATTAGTTGCTCCTATCGTAAATATTTTTTCATTGTTTATATTTGAATATTGAGCATCCTTCTGTTTCACTGAAACGCAATTGCTTGTTTTCTTGTTCGAATAATTATACTCATTTTCAGTTATCCCCGGAATAATGTATTTTTTATGAATTGCCTGTATGGAATCAGTACGAAATGTGTCCGTAATAAAAGTATTGCAACTATAATCCCATTCATAACATCCGACATTTCCATTCCCTACTGCCGCATTGTGGCATCTCATATTATATATCATATTAATCCTTTCTATCTGATCCGCAGGAATGTCCGGAAAATTATACCAATAAGATCTTCCTGCAGAATCCCATGTTAGGGTCTGGAGTGTAATTGTGTCTTGTGCCCTTAATTGGATACAAAAAATAAATAATGTATATAATGCTGCTTTAATGGAATATGACTTAAACATGTTCTTGATTTTCATTGTAAAAGTAACCATTCCTTTGAAAACTAAAGAGTTTCCGGAAATATTATCCGGAAACTCAATGCACATATTCTCAAAAGTTCAGCTATTCTATAACATTATTCTTTACATGCTGATCCAACAATGAAATCAGCTTTGTTCTGTATCCTTCTGTATCTTTAGATTCAATCTTATCTAATAAAACTTTAATATCTTCTACTTTAGATTCCCCTTTATGTTTTGAATTTCTTAAGATCATACCTAATTTGTCAATTGAACAACTTAACTTGGAGTTATCTGATAATAAGTCTATTACTTTTACATAGTTCAAACAGCTTGATTCAACTCAACTTTTTTATTTTCATCAATTGGTTTATATCTTGCCTTTACCAAGGCAAGTTCATTCATGTTTTTCGAATTAAGTTCTGATTACTAATGAAATCAATTTGAAACTCAATTTCCCTTGCCGTAGTAAATAATGTTCCGCTAAACTCCTTTTCGAAAATTTTAAACGAGAAACATTAATATATAAATATCTTTTGATGTTAGAACGAATAGAAAATGGATTTCGCTGTTTCTATGTAATGACTTCCTATGGATTATTATTTATAATCCCCAAGGTGAAAGAGGCAGTTCACCCAATTCTATAATTTGATTTTGTCGAATCCAAATTGCAGTTCTGAATATCATATCAACTTGTCCTGGAGTGAATTTGAATTTCTTCATGTAACATGGATTATAATATGACATGTAATTATTAATAATCGGATTATATTCCAATCCTGTTTCACTTTCTTTATGTCCTGCCATTCTGCAGGTTGTATAATTAACATATACATTATAAAGCTCTCCCGGATCCGCCGGTGTATCACATATTTTGTCGCCGGCAGACAAACAATTGCTACTATCCACTTTTTCTATTCCAAATCTTGTTTCTGCAGTATGATATAAGCCAAAGTAATGACCAAATTCATGAACAATAACTTTTCGGTCATCAATAAAAAACTTATCAATTACAACATTATTGGTTGTACTTTCTAAAATGTATGCAAAACCTGCGGTTCGGGAGCATGCAAAATCAATACACAATTTTTCAACGTTATCAAACAAATACAAACTGGTTGTATCTTTCAAATCATTGAATATGGAAAAGTCATAGTATTTCTCATAACTATCTTCCTTTAGTGTATTTATGTTTAATGCCGATTGTAAAGTGTCAATCTGGACAATTTTAAATTGTACCCAAGATTCTTTTAATCCATCATTGAGAATATCTATTCCATGTTTAATTAAATTGAGACTTACATACTTAGGCATATCTGGATTGACAACAACAACAACCCTTAGTGGAAAAACCAGATAATGCATTTCAAATTCTCCGGAATTTTTTATATGTTCTTCCAGATCAGTAGGACATGTATGAAGTTTTAGTATTTCAAGTATTCTTGCACTGTCTTTCGTTAAATCTATCAGACTCAACGATTTCATTTTGGAGATTGAATCTGCTTTTTGAATATTAACTTGATCTATTCTGGATTTGTTAATCTTGCTCTTTTGCCTGGAGGGTATGCAAGAAATAGTAAAAACATTAAAAATTAAGATTAAAGAAATAAATAATCTCATTCACCGGAACGGTTTTTCTGCATTTCTTTAATAATTTTTGGAAGCTGTCTTAGGGATGCAAGTTCCCTGTATTTTATACTAATTTCTTCAGCCGGGGCTCCAAAATAAGTTTTTCCATCAGGAATATCTTTACTGACCCCAGATGCTGCCAATACTACTACATTGTTTCCAATTGTTAAATTCTGTGTCAATCCTACTTTGCCATACAGCACTACATTGTCACCAATGATTGTTTTACCTCCTATACCAACTTGTGCCGCAAACAAGCAATTTTTTCCAACTACTACTCCATGTCCAATATGAACCTGACAATCGATCTTGGTTCCTTCTCCAATTATTGTGTCGCCACTTACACCTTTATTGATTGTGCTTCCTGCTCCTATTTCAACATGATTTTGAATAATTGTTCTACCTGCAGATCTCCATTTAATAAATCCTTTGTTGGTTTTTTTATAATAAAAAGCGTCACTTCCAATAATAGCGCCTGCCTGGATGCATGAATGTGCACCAATTACAGAAAATTCAGATATTATTACATTCGCTTCAATTTTGGCATAAGGTCCAATAACCGCATAAGCTCCAATAACCGCTGTATTATGAACAATTGCTGTCGGATGTATGAATGCAGATTGGCTAATTTTTTCCGTTTCGTGAGATTCTGGTCTGTTTTCTAATATAATAGAGTTATAAACTTCAAATGGATTATCACATATCAATAATGTCTTATGTTCCGGAAAATCTGCTTCCTTATTTATTAAAATTATACTGGCATTTGATTGAATTGATTTGCTATAATACTTTTCAGCATCGACGAAAGTAATATCGCCTTCAACAACTTTATGAATTTCATTTATACCAAAAGCGAGTTGATTATGGTTACCTAAAAGTCTTAACCCATACTTCTCAGAGATTTCTGTGACTGGAATATGTCTTGAAAGTTTCATGTATAATATTAATGTGCTTCTAACCAATTATTGCCGGTTCCTACGCCAACTTCAAGTGGCACTTTAAGTCCGGGTATTGCATTCTTCATTTCATGTTCAATTATTTGTCGAATTTCTTCGATCTCAGATTTGTGAACATCGAAAACCAATTCGTCATGTACTTGCAAAATCATTTTGCTTTTAAATTTTTCTTTGATTAATTTTTTATGAATATTAATCATTGCAATTTTAATGAGATCGGCTGCTGTTCCTTGAATAGGGGTATTTATTGCTACTCTTTCTGCATTACTTTTGGCTAAAGCATTTTTTGAATTAATGTCTCTTAAAACTCTTTTCCTTCCCATTAAAGTTGTAACATAGCCCTTATCACAAGCATCAGACACTACAGAATTCATATAATTCTTCAATCCCTTATACGTATTAAAATATTGATCTATTAATTCCTTTGCTTCTGTTCTTGGAATGCCAAGTTGACGACTTATATTTGTAGATCCTGCACCATATAGTATTGAAAAGTTGACTGTCTTAGCATTCCTTCTTTGTGCATCTGTTACGTTCTCATAAGGGATATTATATACTTTTGCCGCAGTTGCACGATGGATGTCTTGTCCTTTTTTAAAGGCATCCAACATTGCTTCTTCTTTGCTAATATCCGCAATGAGTCTTAATTCAATCTGACTGTAATCAGCAGATAAAATAACATGATCTTTATCTCGAGGAACAAAAGACTTTCTTATTTCTCTTCCTTCTTCATCTTTAATTGGAATATTTTGGAGATTTGGATTTTCTGAAGCTAACCTTCCAGTTGCCGCTCTTGCTTGATTAAATGAACTATGCACTCTTCCAGTCTTTGGGTTGACCATCTCTGGTAATGAATCAACATATGTTGATTTCAATTTTGACAGTTTTCTGTATTCCATGATAGCATTAACAATGTCAAATTCTTGTGCAAGTTCTGTCAACTTTTCTTCATCAGTTGAATATTGATTTGTCGCTGTCTTCTTCCATCTATAGGGAATTTTTAGTTTTTCGAAGAGTACATCACCTACTTGTTTTGGGCTGGAAATATTAAATTGTACTCCTGCCAACTTGTAAACCTTCTTTTCAGCTTCAATTATACTTTTTCCTAATACCTTGCTATATTCTTTTAGAAAATTGGCATCTATATTTACTCCTTCGTGTTCCAAATCCGCAAGTACAACAACAAGGGGTAATTCAATTTCTTTTAATACACTCTCTACATTGAAGCTTTTAATTTCTTTCTGTAAAAGGGGAAATAATTGAACTACTACATCAGCATCTTCTGCAGCGTATTCTTTTATTTTTTCTAACTCCACATCACGCATAGATCCCTGTGTTCCGCTTTTTTTGCCAATTAAATCTTCTATTGGGACCATTTTATAGTTAAGATATGATTCTGACAGTATATCTAATTTATGTCTTAAATCTGGTTCAAGTAAATAGTGGGCAATCATCGTGTCGAAGTATGGAGGATTCATATGTACTCCATAATTCTTCATCATCAAGATATCATATTTTAAATTTTGTCCAATGTACTTTTTATTCGTATCCTCTAATATATTTTTAAATTTATCAACCAATATTTGAGCTTTCTTTTGATCGGCATCAACAGGAATATAGAATGCTTTTCCCTTTTCTACAGAAAAAGACATTCCCACTAATTCAGCTTGTGTTGCATCGATTCCTGTTGTTTCGGTATCAAATGAAATAATCTCTGATTTATCAAGAATTTTTAATAACGATTCTAATTGTTCTTCATTTGCAATTAATTGATAATCATGCTTGGTATTATGTATATCATTGTCCGCAACTTTATATTGAGAACTTGCTTCTTCATTTTGAATTTTGTTTTCTTGCGTATTACTTTCTTCTTCTGCAAATAGGCTGGCCGCTTTTTTAGCTCCTGTTACAACAATTGCCTCTGCTAATGTTCGGAATTCAAGATCTCTAAATAGCTCAACTAATCTTGCACGATTGAATTCTTCAACTTTATATTTCTTTTCGTCAAACCTTATTGGAACTTCAACATCAATAGTAGCTAAGCGTCTACTTAATCTGGCTTGGTCCGCAAATTCAATAATTTTATCTTTTAGCTTTCCTTTTAATTGTTTTGCATTAGCAATTACATTTTCTATGTTATCAAATTCCTGAATGAGTTTAGCGGCAGTTTTTTCTCCTACACTCGGTACGCCTGGTATGTTGTCAACTGCATCACCCATTAATCCCAATAAATCAATTACTTGATCTGGTCGTTGAATTCCCCAGCTTTCAGTTATCTCCTTAGGTCCTAATATGTCAATGCCATTTCCCTGTCTTGATGGCTTATACATAAAGATATTTTCTTCAACCAATTGTCCATAATCTTTATCAGGAGTAACCATATATACTTGAAATCCCTCCTTTTGAGCTTGTTTTGCAAGTGTGCCAATTACATCATCTGCTTCGAAACCTTCAACCGTTACAATAGGTATATTAAATGCTTCGATTATCTGATAAATGTATGGTAAGCCTGTTGTTATATCTTCTGGCTGAGATTCACGGTTCGCTTTATACTCAGGATATTCATTATGTCTAAACGTTGGTCCAGAAAGATCAAATGCTACTGCCAGATGTGTCGGCTTTTGATTCATTATAATATCCCATAAATACCTTGTAAATCCTGAAATAGCTGATGTGTTAAGTCCTTTAGAGTTAATAAGCGGACGAGTAATAAACGAATAATGGGCTCTGTAAACTAAGGCATGTCCGTCTAGCAGAAAAAGTTTTTTCATAATCTATAATGTTGGCAGATAGGATTTTTTAAAATAAATAATCTGCTTATTGTGGTTTTCCTCCGGATCTGTAAAACTCTATTGCTTCTTTTATTTTCTCTACACGGTTCTCCGGTGAAGGATGACTTGAAGAAAATTCATCTCGATTTCCACCACCTGATGCTTCTTTAAGAATTTCCATTACACCAATAAGCTCTTCGGGTTGATACCCCGATTCCAACATAAATCTTACTCCAAGATTATCCGATTGAAGTTCTTGATCTCGTCCATATTTTAAACCAATTAATGCAGCAATTTGCTGAGCGGCTGCGGCTGTCTGATAATCACCTGCTGCAACACCAACTGCTCCTGCCAATCCTTGTAAAAGTCCGTCTTTTTGCATTCTTTCCCCTGCATGCCTACCAATTACATGACCAATTTCATGGCCTAAAACGCCAGCTAATTGGTCTTTTGACTGTAGTTTGTTAAATAACGCTCGGGTAATAAAGATTTGCCCTCCCGGCAAAGCAAAGGCATTTACATTATTTGGATCGGCCAATAGATTAAATTCATATTGATACGGGGTTTTTGATGCTACGCTATTCACATATAGATTTCTTCCGACTTCCTGAACTAAAGCCTGTGCGCGCATATCCGGGTCAAGTCCACCATATTCCTGAATCATTGATGGTTTGGATTGAAGTCCGATAGCAATTTCTTCCTCTGGTGTTATACTAACATGTTGATATGCGCCTATATACTCATTGTATGTTTTTGAAGCGCAATATTTAAAATACGAAGTTCCTGCAAGGATTAATCCAATTATGATCGGCGCTGCTAAACGGAGTAATCCAGCATTCAGTCCTCCACCGGATGATTGTCCTCGGTAATTTTGATTCATGTCTCCTCTGTTTCTGCTATAAGTCACAATCAGTAATTTTTTTACAATATTAGGCATTAATTAGCGTTTCAGCTTTGTCTTAATAAGTATTATTTTTGTTATTAAATTTAAAAGTATGAAAAACTTAATTTTAATCGCTGTAGGAATTATTGTATTGTCAATTTTTTCTTGTGGTGACGATACTGCTTCTCCAAAAAGTAACCCTAAAGTAAGCTTTATAAATGCGGTTACCGGACTTTCGCTTCCACAATTTGTGACTGCTCAAATAAAGGACAGTGCCACTTTTTATAATAGAGTTGCATTTGGTTCTGCAAGTACTCCTAAGGAACTTACTATTGGAAGTTATCCAATGACTTTTCTTGACGGTACCAATAAGAATCTTTTTTCTACAAATTATAACTTTAATGGTGACAAGAATATCGCTATCATTCTCTGTAATACAGCTTCAACTCCTGAGTTTCTTTCAGTTGAATCTAGTATCAAGACAAGTACTGATACAACAGGCACCGTAAGATTTGTAAATCTTATTGCAAATTCTTCAATTAATATTAAATTGAATGGAACATCGTTGAGCACAACAAGCTTTAAAGGCTTTACACAAGCAATAGATCTTGATCCAAATGTTGGACATACAGTTGAGATTTCAAGTACATCGCTACCCATACCTATAACTATTCCTAACTATAGAGTAGGAAAAGGAAAATATCTTTTAGCCTTTTTGACCGGATCAGTTACAGGGACTCCTGCTCCTTCGATAAATACACTGGTTTTCTAATACTTCTACTTATTCTTCCAGATTAAATCTGAAAGTCCTGAATTTCCGGTATCATAACAGTAAAGTTTTGAGTCACTGATTATTGAATTGATTAGAAAATATTCTTTCTTAGTTAAATCTTTATAGTAGACGGAAACTCTATAGTTATAATTTGCAGGGCACTTAATAATTGGTGTGTTTGAGTTCCAGTTTTTGGAAAAATTTTGAATCTGTGGTTTTGATAATCTTTTTGGCTTTGATAATTTGTTATTTGGTTTGATTTGAATAATTTCAACATAATCGATGATCTGAACATCGATGTTTTGTTTTTTAGATGCTGGTCTGGAACTTTGAGTAAGAGCTGCTATATTGATTGCGAATAAACAATACATTGTAAGTAGTCCGGAAATAACTTTATTTACCATTGAATACAGGTTTTCTTTTTTCTATAAATGAATTGACTCCTTCTTTAAAATCGTGGGTATCGCCAGCAAGTTTCTGGTACTCCAATTCATTTAACAATTGTTTTTCAAGATTCGTTTCCAAAGAAAGATAAAGTAATTTTTTAGTATAAGCTAATGCTTTGGTAGGCATTTGAGAAATGAATGTTGAAAATTTTTCAACTTCAGCGTCAAACGATTCATCATCATACATTTTATATATCATCCCCATCCTTAACGCATCTTCAGCATTAATCTTATCTCCTGTCATCATTAATGCCATTGCGTTCTGCAGCCCAACCAACCTGGGAAGGTAATATGTTCCGCCTGAATCCGGCACTAAGCCGATTTTACTAAATGCTTGAATAAAACATGCAGATTTGCTTGCTAAAACTATATCACATGCAAGTGCAATATTAGCACCGGCACCCGCTGCAACTCCTTGAACGGCAGCAATTACAGGTTTCGGGCAGTTTTTAATTTTTAATAAAATTGGATTATACTGTTCTGTTAAAATTGTTTCCATTGATGGTGCATTCTCGGCTGTTGCTTCCTTTAAATCCTGGCCGCTGCTAAATGCTTTTCCCTTGGCAGAAATAACAATAGCTCTGACCTCTTCACTCGTAGCACAAAAGTCTAATGCCTTCTGAACTTCTTTTGACATCTCCATATTAAATCCATTGTATACTTCCGGTCTATTTAACCATATGTAATACACTTGATTTTTTAATTCGGTAATTATGCTTGTCATATTTATTGTATTAAACTAATTAAATCTTTATATTGTCCTAGCTGCAGCTTGAATGAAAATGTTACCTGTCGCCAATAACTTTGATTACTATCAGCTACATAGATCTCCTTAATATTTGTAGAATTTATGAGCGGAAAATAAACACTGAGCACCTCTGGTATTAACTTTAATTGCACTCCACCTGAATATAAATAGCTTCCACCATTAACAAGACTTTTATCCACTTTTACATATGCTACATCAAAATAGGGTCTGACCAACTTACCTATAGAAGGTAAAGGAAGGTCACTGCTAAGATTAAGTGAAGCAAGAAAACGATTCGTATTTCCTATATTGTTTCTTTGTGCGACACCGGGAGCTAACTTAAGACCACCTTGTCGTAACTCAATTTGCTGAGCCCAAAAATTATTTCTTGAAGATCTATCTAAAAAATTATTTTCATTGGTGTAGTCATGATATGCCTGAAAAGCAGCACCGGCTGAACCTCTAATAAATCTTTGATCATTTCTACTTGCTATTGAATTTCGACTTCTTTCTGTATTCATTGGAAAAAAAGAAACAAAAAATCGTGTATCAAAATAACGCTTCTTCTTCCAGCGAAAACTCTTTTTAAATTCTGTGTCAATTCGAAGATATGAAGCCTTATCAATTGCTCCATTATATTTCTCAAAATAAGATTCTACTTTCACCGACATTGGTCCTAGAATTGCTGGGACGGAATAATAATAACTTAATTTATGTACATTATTACTTAATTGCACTCTTTTAAAACTTGAATCTTCTTGTGTAAAGTTTTCAATCTCATCTTGAATAAAAAAATATTCATAGCTTAAAATCGAACTTATTGCCTTTTTAATGTCTGTTTTAAAATCTACTGTAATATAAGGCTTTAATTGTAAGTAATGATTTGCTCTATTAAGGTGAATTGCTTCTTGTAAGCCAAATCTTTTGGCACTCACTCCTGCTTTAACAGTATTTATTAGTTTCGAATTCAGTATTTTTCTGTAACTAATTTCTGAAGTGCCTGTTAAGCTTTTGCTTTTAAAAGCATATTTCGGTGATAGCTGAAAGTTCCATTCAGGTGTTGGGAAATAATGCCGGCCAACATGAATGCCTAACATTCCTCCATTCACATAGTTCCATAAGAAAGAAGGATAAATAAGAACATCTTTTCTATCTGGATTATTATAAAAAGAACTCAATCCAACTTTAAGGGGTTCGGTTTTTTTAAATATACCTTTGGTTTTTATAGTATTGTCAAATGAGTTAAAGTCAAAATAATTTCCTTCTCCGTCTATTTTTAGCTTATCAATATTAAATTTCTTTATTAATAATGTTTGTGATCCTTCAAAACCATCATGCCAACTTGATTGTATAATTGAATCATCTTTTATATAACTGATTTGGAAAGGAGCGTATGTCTGCCCTTTATTTTTAACTTTTAATAAAAAATTATCTCCTATATCTTTTATACTGCATATTGAATAATCAATTCTCTTATTCTCATACATTATATCCCTAAACAACCAGGAAAGATCCTTTTGCGTAGCGGTGGTAAATTGATTCACCAAATTTTCAGGGTACGGATGTTTAAACTTCCATGATTGATAATAGCTTTTAATTATGGAATCCAAAGTGCTTGTTCCTAGGTATGATTCTAAATAATAAAAAAGATCCGGTACTCTTTTATAAACATCATAGCCATAGTTAATTCCTGAAAATTTTTCTGAATGCAATCCGGGTGCTTGTGTTAAATTGGAATGTGATAAAAGCTGATACAATAACTCTGATTCCGAGCTTATTTTAAAACGACTGAAAATCCCTCTGATATTTCTATCCAGTAACCAACCCTCTTTATAATACTTTCTTGTGTAACGTCCTTCATAGTAGGAATTAACTCCTTCATCAAGCCAGGGATGTTCTCTTTCATTACTCGCTAATATTCCATAGAACCAATTATGTCCTACTTCATGGCATATTATTATATCTAAAGATTTTTCAGAATTAACTTCTCCAATTACAGTAATCATTGGGTATTCCATTCCACCACCTGCACCTAATGAACTTTGTACAGCTGTAGCTTGTGGCCATGGATATTCTCCAACATTCTGTGAATAAAACTCCACAGCTCTTGTCACAAACTCTGCTCCCTTACTCCAATATTTCAAATCCGTAAAATATGCCCAGGTGGGTATTTTTTTTCCGGAAGGTAACGATGCTTCCCTTTTCAAAATGAGAAACGATTTATCTGCAAACCATGCAAAGTCATGAACGTTTTCAGCTTTTAATTTTATTGTTTTCCAATTATCTGATGATTCGATAGAGTCAGAAACATTCGCTTTCTGTTCCTTCTTGTTCTCTATTAGTTTTTTAGTTTCAATAACTCTTTTCTCAATAAATTGAGTTTCTTTTTCATCAATAATTTCTCCTGTTCCGGCCACGTAGTAATTTTCAGGAAGACTAATAGTGACATCAAAGTTTCCGAACTCTGAATAAAATTCACCTTGATCTAAATAAGGCATAAGATGCCAACCATAATGATCATATACTGCCGGCTTAACGTACCACTGTGAAATTTGATAGGATTGACCAACATGTCCGAATCGACTAAATGAACGCGGAATTTTTATATCGAATTTTGAAGAGATTACTATTTGTTCCCCGGGTTTTAAAACTTTTGGTAGTAGTAACCAGGCCATATCAGGGTTATTTTTTATGCTTTCCATTGTTGATGGAGTTCCATCGACCAATAGTTCAAATAATTGAATGTTTCCTGATTCTTCAAAAGTTGCATCATAGCAATCAGTATTTCGATGCAATAATTTTTGTTTACAATAGGCTGTGTTCTTGTTAGAAAATGCATTTGGCCAAAGGTGCATACCAATTCTGTCAAGAATATCGGGACTGTTGTTGCTATAATGCATTTCAATTTTTCCGGTCAGGCGATGCTCCTTATCATTTAGCTTAACATCTATTTTATAATTTACCTGTTGTTGAAAATAAGGTTTATTTTGTGCATATAATGTATTGAAAAAGCTTATAAAACAATATAGAACAATACATATTAATTTATTAAAACGCATAAAACAAACCTGATTTAATTCTACTATTTCTTTTATTTCACTTGATGATTCAAAGACCATGCAAATCTACTTCTAAAATAGCTAAATTGATACAATTCAGAATGAAACTTCTAAACTTCTCTTGCTGCTGAAAATTTTACATTTTCTGGTTCTTGATTTTAAACTGATATCGTCCGAATAAACCTATCGAATTATTTTTTGTGTCGTTTATTTCTTTGAATCCGGAACACTCCAGGTTTTCGGAATAATAGATTTCATTCATTGGAACATTAAGAATATTCCAGATTTGTGTGTTACTACTTCCGTCAATTTGATCTCTTCTGCTTGAAGACATTTTAGTATTTACTTTGAACTCTCGTATCTGTCTATCCCAAGGTACAAGGTTAAGGTTTGCAGATAAAATATGTGGTACTTCTAGTGAATTAATTATTGTAGACAGCTCGAGTAATCTGCTATTAAGTTTTCGCAAATCTGTTTTAGTAACGGCCGGCAGAAAATTTGCTACAGAAATTAGTATTTCCTTTTGTTCAGAAAGGTTTATTCTTACACTTAATATTGGATTATTGTCGGCGTCTACGGTATCAATTCTATTAAATTTATATTTTGAAAAAATTGCTTTTCCAAATGGATCTACTCTGTTTAGTTCTACATAATTCTCAAATTTTTCTTTTAATTCTACCATTAGCCAACGCCATTCCGGTGTAACTTCTTCAATAATTAAGACGTCCGGATTTTGTTCAACAATAACTTTGTATGTATTGTCAAAATCATCTGTACTTAAGCTAGGGTTGACAAAAACCATACTCAATGATTCCTGAGTAGAATTATTTGCAAAGTTTATAGCGCTGTTATATGAATAAAGTAAAAAACTCGCTATCAACCCGGCACAGGTAAATGAGATAAATAATAACTTTTCCCAATCGAGAAACATAAACCCTATTCCTAAAATCAGGCATAAAAACATCCAGAGCAAAGCATATCTTGAAATTTGCTTAGCAAGTAAATATTCCGGCGGGAATAAAAAAATGCAACTTATCAAAATGATGCATATGGCTATGCTCCATTGTAAATTCGTTATCGCTGCTGTTTGTTTATGCTCCATTATTATCTTTTCTGTTCTTCATATTAGTTGTCAAGAACAAATCTTTCCTTATGCTCAATTGATTCTCCGTCAGGATGAACAAAACTAATGACTGCAATATAGTTACCCGTAGCCGCTAATTCATTATCTTTATTTATCCCGTTCCATCTTATTATATCGAATGTTCCTACAATAACAGAATTCAAGTCAGCAATTTCATTTCCAGAAAGATCAAAGATCCGCAATCGGTTTTTGTAACCATCCTTTTTGAGATTCAGATGGATTGTCAGTTGATCATTCTTTCCATCGTCATTAGGACTCACTACAATAGACTCAATTGTATAAGGTTTTTCTTTATGGTACACATTATTAGTATCAACAAACTGAGAGTTTTTAAGTCCGGGGCTTCCGTAATTAAAAGTAGATGAAGCTGATGTCCAATTTCTTGATTCATTGGAGCTTAAAGAGGTAAATATTTTTTCCAGGGAAACGCCAGACTTATCAGAAATGAGTGGATTGTGCCATTCATCAGAATAATGAACTGAATCTAAAATTGTTATTTCACCGTTCTTAAATATTCCTAATCGTAAGCTGCCTTTATCATCATCCATGCTTACCATGCTGGCCTTTTGAATTTTAGAACTATCATGTAATGGATAATTTTCAATAATATTTAATGGATCACTTGTTAAAACAAGATATGAAAATGCAGGCATTACAGTCTTCACATTTATATTTACCCATCTCTCATCTTTAATTCGGTTATTAATAAAAATTTCGTTTGTACTGAGAAGCTTATTTGAATTATTGAAAAGCTCAATATAATCAACACCTCCGGTTCTTGGATTAAATAATAATTCATTAAATAACAATTCGCCAACTTGCGATTCGGATGGAATTTCAAATTCAGCCTCAACATTCGCACTGATGTTTCCAGAACAATCTTTTAACGTGGATATATTTAATGTATATTTAATTCCTTTAATTAATGGATTATTCAATAAGAGAACAACTTCCTCTTTATTGTCAGAGATTTCGGCATTCGCTATTGATGTGCCGGGTTTCAAAGAATAATTATTAATAGAACTCATTGTCGTTAGATCAATTGTCTTATTAAATACCACAGATATTTCCCATTCACTTAAAGCAATAACCGATGCAATCAAAGGTTTATCATTATCAGCAGCAAGATTCCAAATTGAATTCTTGTTGCCTGGTGTCCCTCCGGATGCATGATTACTTGTTCCCCAGGATTTTTTTTGATTACAAAATTGATTTGGATAAAATAATTCAAGACTATATCCGCCGTCGGATTTTTGTGGAATTGAATGCCATGTTATAGAATATTGCAGTTGATCAAGTATATTATTA
>JABFRV010000051.1 GCA_013140975.1 Saprospiraceae bacterium | reverse complement strand
TCTATAAACATATAGTTTATTTTATAATATGATTATTTCAAAAAATGAATGATATTAAAGTCCGGTTATTGCAATATCCTATCTTTTGGGAAGACCCAGAGGCTAATAGAAGCTTTATGGAGGACACATTATCGGAGATAACTGACCAATGCCATTTGTATGTCTTACCTGAAATGTGGACGACAGGATTTAGCATGAATCCTGATAAACTAGCAGAAGATATGAATGGTCCGACCATAAAATGGATGATCTGGATGGCGGATCAAAAAAATGCCGCAATATGTGGCAGCCTAATAATCCGCTCAGAGGAAGGCTTTTATAACCGTTTTGTCTTTGTTGAGCCAAATGGACAATTGCATTACTATGACAAAAGGCATTGCTTCAGCCTTGCAAAGGAAGATCAATATTTCAAGTCCGGAACTGTAAGATTGTTAATCAACTATATGGGTTGGAGAATCTGCCCATTAATCTGCTATGATCTTAGATTTCCGGTTTGGTCCAGAAACCAGGATGAGTATGACGTACTATTGTATTCTTCTCAATTTCCAGAAAAGAGAAGAAATGCCTGGAATATCCTGCTTCCGGCAAGGGCGATTGAAAATGTCTGTTATGTCATTGGAGTAAACGGAATTGGAACCGATGGGAATGGTATTGTTTATTCCGGTGACAGTGGTGCGTGGGATTATGAAGGATCAAGTATAGGAAATTTGGAAAGCAATATCGGCTCACTGGAAATTTCACTAAACAAAGAGAAGCTACTTGGATTTAGACGAGCCTACCCATTCTTAAAAGACAGGGATAAATTTAATATCTCATAATATACCAATATTTTATATATTAGCGTTTTATTTAATACGTTTATTTAAAATATTAGATATGTCCCTTCAATCGATTTCGTTTCTTTCTAAAGTCCATACCTATAGTGTACTTATAATTTTTGTTCTTGGTCTTTCTCATAGTTCATGTGCTTCCAGAAAAGAGGATCACAAAACGACTTACAAGACACAAAGAGATACTCAGATTGAAAAATCACATAGACAGAAAATTGTCGAATATGCCAGATACTTTGAAGATAAACCGTACAGGAAAAATGGTAGAGATGAGAAGGGCTTTGATTGCAGTGGATTTGTATGCTATGTTCTGAAAAACTTCAACATTGAACTGCCTGCCTCATCGCATGATATTTCCTTAGAAGGAAAAACATTAAGCTACGAAACGGCAAAACCCGGCGATCTGATATTATTTGGCGATAAAGACAGAATTCATCATGTCGGAATAATCACAGAAATCAAGTCTAACAAATTGATGGTTATTCACAGCAGTTCCAGTAAAGGAGTAATAGAAGAGAATGTGTTATTATCTGATTATTGGGTTAAAAGAATCAAGTCCTTTAAGGATGTAGAGTCCTTTGGCTCCAATAAGTTGGCTTTAAAACGAAGGTAATCAGGCGATTTGATTACTTTTGCACTTATTATCACTAGGAGATTTTAATTGATTTAGAAACGAAGCCATGTTACACATAATTTTATTTGGACCGCCTGGAAGTGGCAAAGGTACTCAGGCAGAAAAACTCGTCGCCAAGTACGAGCTTTTTCATATTTCTACTGGAGACCTTTTTAGATCAGAAATTTCTAATAAAACGCTATTGGGAATTAAAGCCAAAGAATTCATGGATCAAGGCATTCTTGTTCCTGATGAAATAACATTGGGAATGTTAAAAAACAAGGTAGAATCGCTTCCACATGTTCAGGGCTTTATTTATGATGGATTTCCACGTACCATTCCACAAGCAGAAGCTTTAGATGAAATGTTGAAAGAAAAAAATCAACACATAAATGCTTTAATCGCATTACATGTAGAAGATGACGAGATTGTTAGAAGAATCCTTAAAAGAGGTCAGAATTCCAATCGATCAGATGATGAGGACGAAAGCATAATTAGAAAAAGAATGGACGAGTACCGATTAAAAACATCCAGCGTTTATAATTATTACGAGCTTAAAGGAAAATCAAATTCAATTCAAGGAATTGGATCAATAGATGAAATCAATGATCGAATCAATTCATTGATCGATAAAATAATATAAGCTTAATTAGATTCTAAATACTTTAATTCTTAATTTTTAATTCTTAATTGCTCCAGTGAACTTTGTAGATTATGTAAAAATTTGTTTTCGTTCCGGTCATGGTGGCGCAGGAAGCAAACATTTTTTTAGAAGCAAGCATAATCCAAAAGGTGGACCTGATGGCGGAGATGGAGGAAGAGGAGGACATATAATATTGCGTGGCAATTCACATATGTGGACCTTATTACATCTCAAGTACCGCAAACATATTTTTGCAAATAACGGTGTTAACGGTTCAGAAAATAATTGCACCGGCGCAACCGGAGAAGATATTATAGTTGAAGTACCATTGGGAACAGTTGCCATTGATGCAGAATCCGGAGAAAGGCATTTTGAAATCACCGAACACGGACAGGAAGAAATATTACTAAAAGGTGGAAGAGGTGGAAAAGGAAATTTATTTTTTACAAGTCCAACAGTACAGGCGCCTGATTTCGCACAACCCGGAGAGCCCGGAATAGAAGCATGGAAAGTACTTGAACTAAAAGTACTTGCCGATGTGGGATTAGTTGGATTTCCAAATGCCGGTAAATCAACCTTACTTTCAGTTATCACTGCTGCTAAACCTGAAATTGGAAATTACGCTTTTACTACAATTGTACCCAATCTCGGAATTGTACAATATAGAGATGGTCGTTCATTTATAATGGCAGACATTCCGGGAATTATAGAAGGCGCTCATTTAGGAAAAGGATTAGGTGTAAGGTTCCTCAGACACATTGAAAGAAATTCTGTTTTACTATTTATGATTCCATGTGATTGCCCTGATATAAAAAAAGAATATGGAATTCTGGTAAATGAACTATCAGAATATAATGAAGAGTTATTACACAAACCAAGATTACTTGCAATTACTAAAACAGACATTGCAGATCCTGAATGGAAAGATTTAATTAAGAATGAACTACCCACTGACGTTCCTCATGTTTTTATTTCTTCCGTAGCTCAACAAGGACTTGATGAATTGAAGGATAAGTTGTGGGAAGTCCTTAATAAGCTATAATAAGAAATCAGGTTTTTAGAATAAAATTCTGACTACACTAAAATTTTTTTTGGTTTTATTTTTTATAAAATCAAAAGAATAAATATTAAACTGTTTTCATCCAGAATATCTTTTTAATAAAATAAGCAACTATAATCCAATAGTAGAATTGGCATATAGCAAGTTAATTTTATTCCTTACTTTCGATACGTACATTATCAAGGATTGAGAATATTTCAAAAATTACTAAAAAAATAACAGTGTTTTAATAACTTTCTATAATTAGAACATGAACTAATTAATTAGTCTTTAGGTGAATAATACATATTCAATTTTATTACATAATTCAATTAATAATGGACAATATTTAAAATTGTGAGGACATTACCATGAACTTTTTCTCCCTTAATTTGTCTCATTAAAACTATAATTTAACATGCAAAGTAAATTAATAAAAGTAGCTAACACTATTCAACCTGTATTAGAACTTATCAAACAACGATGGAGTGCGCGATCTTTCAATAAACAGGCAATTTCTCAGGAAGAATTTCACACGATTATGGAAGCTGCAACATGGGCTGCCAGTGCTAATAACGAACAACCCTGGATGTACTATTACGCACATAACAACACAGAATCATTTTCGAAACTTTGGGAGTGTTTGGTGGATGGAAATAAGCCATGGACTAAGTCTGCTTCGGTATTAATGATCGCTTGTGTTCGAAAAACGTTTGAAAAAACAGGAAAAAATAATGGATCAGCAGAACATGACCTAGGCATGGCAAGTTCACAATTACTCCTGCAGGCAACTTCGATGAATATTTATGGACATATCATGGGAGGATTTGATCGAATAAAAGCAAAAGAGTTACTAAATCTCGATGACAATATTGTTCCTGTTAACATGATTGCTTTAGGATATTTAGCAGAAGCTGATCAACTTGAAGAACCATATCGTACAAGAGAATTAACAGGAAGAAACAGAAAAAAAGTTGAAGAATTTAGTTTTGAATTGTAAACTCTTTATTGTTTTAATTCAATCGTTTTAGAAATCGTTACTTCGCTATAAGTGTTGAAACTATTTCTTTTATGCTCCGGATGGAGTGCACGTACTCAATCGTCTTCCCTGCACACCAGACATTTTTATACGTTGCTGAAAATGCAGCTTTTTCCAATTGATTCATACCTTTTCGATAAACAAGAATTTTAAACCACTTCTTAAGTAAACGATTCGAGTTTAATATTTTTTCTAGCCAGGTTTGTTGTGTTCCAATTTTCTGTACATAAGGAGTATTTATTACTGTACAAGGAACACCACTTAACTTTGTTGTTAGTACAATATCTTTTTCGCCATATTGAACACAAGCATTTTTATATTCCTGTGATACGTCACTTTCTTCTGATGCAATAAAGATGCTTCCAATACTTACTCCACATGCGCCCAATGACATCATTCTTTGAATTCCTGCAGCGTCACCAACACCACCAGCACTAATTACTGGAATGTTCGGATATTTTTTACATAAAGCAGGGATAAATTCTTCATCAGATAGGATACCACAATGCCCTCCTGCATTTTTTAAAACTGCAATTAAAGCATCAGGATTATAGCGCACAGTCTTATCTGCATAATTCATGTCCGACACATCACAAAATACTTTTATTCCCAATGGTCTGCATTTCTCGATAACCTCTTTGGGAGACCCTAATGAAGTTATAATAAATGGAACGCGAAATTCACAACAGGTTTCTAATTGCTTGTGTAATTTATAATTGGATTTATTTACAATTAGGTTTATTCCATATGTTTTATGGGTTGCATTTAATTCTGTTAATGCATCACGTAACTCTTCAATCGTTCGAAAATTCAAGGCTGGAATTACGCCGGTAATTCCGGAATCAATTGCAGCCTTAACCATTTTTACATTAGACACCAGAAACATTGGCGCCATTATTATGGGGTGTTCTATATTTAATATTTTTCTTAAATCCATGTCTATTTTGAAAATTAGAGAATTTGCAAAATTGCAATCTAATCCATTACTTTAATCGTATCTCGTCCCGCAAGTTTGCGGGATTTCGCTACGCTCAATAATTCGTAATTCGTATCTAAATTAATAAACTTATGGATCAATAATTTTTAATTTTTAATTGATCAAAGAGACCATTTTAAATACGTAGATCCCCAGGTAAAGCCTCCTCCAAAAGCGGTCAGAATTATATTATCACCTTTCTTAAGTTTGGGTTCCCACTCCCATAAGCATAAAGGGAGTGTACCACTTGTAGTATTACCATACTTCTGAATGTTGATCATTACTTTGTTGATATCAAATCCTAAAGCGTCAGCAACTCCATTTATAATTCTAATATTTGCCTGGTGAGGAACTAACCAATCTATATCTTCTAATTGTAAATTGTTATTTTTACATACTTTCTTAATAGTATCAACCATGCCGTTTATGGCAGATTTAAAAACTGCTTTTCCTTCCTGATAAACGTAATGTTCTTTTGCAGTTACAGTTTCCAGACTTGCTGGCTTCAAAGATCCGCCGGCTTTCATATGTAAATATTTAGCCCCAGAACCATCACCATGAAATTCAGAATCTATTATACCGGTACCATCTTCACAAGGTTCAAGCAATACCGCTCCTCCTCCATCTCCAAAAATTATACAAGTCGCTCGATCTGTATAATCTATAATGGAAGACATCATGTCACATCCAATGACTATCACCTTTTTGTGCGTTCCTGCTTCAATAAATTTTGCGCCTGTTGTTAATGCAAATAGAAAGCCACTACATGCTGCGCGTATGTCAAAAGCAAAGGCATTTTTAATACCCACTTTGTCACAAACAATGTTAGCAGTATCAGGAAATACCATATCACCAGTAACAGTGGCAAAAATTACAAGCTCCACATCGTCAGGATTCGTAGAAGTCTTTTTTAAAAGCTTCTCTACAATAATTTTTCCCATGTCCGAGGCAGCCTTTCCAGGTTCTTTTAATATTCTTCTTTCTTTAATACCGGTCCGGGTAGTAATCCATTCATCATTGGTATCTACCATCTTTTCCAATTCAGCATTGGTTAAAACATAATCAGGTACATAACCCTGAATTCCCGTTATTGCGGCTAATCTTCTACTCATTTGCCAATATAAATTGCGCAAAGTTAATGTATTCAACTTGTTTAATAGACCAAGATTTAAGTGCATATATAAGGTGTTTTAATATCATATTAAAATAATTTATAACTTATATGATATTTATAATCTGTTAATTATATATTACAATAAATATAAATTATACCAATAAATTGAAATTGGCACAGTTTGTGTATTAAATATAACTGTTTGCTATTCATTAATTTACAAATAATAAAAAGAATTAATATGAAAACTCAAATTTCAGTCATAAAAATGGTTCTCTTTGGATTCCTTCTACTTCAGGGAATAATGGCACAGGCAAATTCTTTTTCGCTTGACCATTATGAAGAAGCCAAAAAAGCGGCTTCAGTGGAGAATAAACTTCTCATGTTAAAATTCACAGCAAGCTGGTGCCTTCCTTGTAAGTTTATGCAAAAGAATGTTTTTGAAGACTATTCTTTTACGAACTACTTAAACGAAAGAGTTATAGAAGTTGAAGTTGATGTAGATAAGTTCGCCGGTATGGATTTAAAAGAAATATTCAATGTAAAATCTTTACCTACTATTATTATTCTAAATCCTGATGCAATTGAAGTATCTAGAAAAAATTCTTCTCTTGGAATCTCTGACATGAAATCCTGGCTTGAATCACTTGTTTCTAAATATAATATCACTGTGGCATCTTCAAAAACTAAAATTTTACCTTCCAATAGTGCTACAATGAATGAAGTTCCAACTTCTGCACCGAGTAGCAATGGAACTGAAGTTTCAACGATTAACACTCCGGAAAATAATATAGATTCTGAAGCTACTGAGAATTTACAGATTCAAAGTTCAAGCGTTAATGAAGACCAATTCAACTCATTGTTTGGATCCTATTATGTTCAAACAGGAGTTTATTCTGAATTCGAAAATGCAATGCAAAAAGCTTCAGAATTGGATGAACTGTTTAGTCAGAATTCAAGCATCTTTGAAGAGGAGAAAAATGACGGAAATAAAATATACAAAATAAATTTAGGCCCTTTCGACAGTGAAGAAGAAGCTGCAATCTTTGTAGAAGTTCTTAAAGACAGAAACTTAGATGCTTTCATTAAAAAGGCAGAATTCTAATGGAAAACAGCTTTCTAATTCACAACATAAGCAAACTACTACTTAGTTCTGACAGTCCCGTTCCTTTCAAAAAAGGACGGGACCAGTCATTTATAAGTGAATTGAATAACTCATGGTTGCTTGTTGAAAATGGAATCATCAAAGATTTTGGAACAGAAGAAACTGCTCCGAAATATCATGGTCCTGTACTTGATGCAGAAGAAGGAATTGTAATGCCGGCTTTTATAGATGCACATACTCATCTTGTATTTGCTGATACGCGTGAAGATGAATTTATTGACAGAATAAGAGGACTCAGCTATCAGGAAATAAGTGCGAGAGGAGGTGGAATTTTAAATTCGGTAAAAAAAATAAAAAACATTTCGGAAGAAGAATTATTTGAAAGATCCTGGGACAGAATGATGTTTGCCGTATCAAGAGGAACCGGTGCATTTGAAATGAAATCAGGTTACGGCTTAAGCTCGGAATCTGAATTAAAAATTTTAAGAGTTATTAAACGATTAAGAGAAGAATCAGGCTTGGATATTAAATCTACTTTCCTTGGAGCACATTCATTTCCACTAGAATTCAAAGAAAACCATCAGGGATATATTCAGCAAATTATTCATGAGATGCTTCCAGTTATCGCAGAAGAGAACCTGGCCGATTATTGCGACATATTTTGTGAAAAAGGATTCTATTCACCGGAAGAAACAGAACAGATAATTGATGCGTCATTACAATACAAATTGAAGATTCGATTACATACAAATCAATTTACGCACAGTGGTGGCATACCACTGGCAATAAAATATGGCGCAATCAGTGTAGATCATTTAGAAGAACTAAATGATGATGAGATTTCTGCACTAACAAATTCTTCAGTAATTCCGATTAGCCTTCCTACGGCGGCTTTTTATATGAACTGCCCATATACCCCTGCGAGAAAAATGATTGAATCCGGACTTGGATTGGTAATAGCCAGCGATTATAATCCCGGGACTTCTCCAAACCCTGACCTAAACTTTGCAATCTCTCTGGCATGTATAAAAATGAGAATGCTTCCAGAAGAAGCATTAAATGCGGTTACCATTAATGCTGCGTATGCACTTGAACTGAATGATGTGTTGGGAAGTATAGAGCGAGGTAAGAAAGCCAATCTTATCGTTTCCCGACCGGGAACGAACCTTAATCTTATCCCATATGCTATGTCATATGACTGGATTCAACACGTAATCCTTGGCGCGATAAGTGATGAAGAATATTAATCGAAAAGCCTGGTTTTCAGACAATTTAGTTCTAATTAATACGTTGTTAATTAGTTCTCCTTTCATTTTCATATTAATTTTATTATATATATCTTTGCATTCCGACTTAATTGTCGGGACTAAAACCTGAATGATGATTCTATCCCGCGACTTATTCCCCAGACTTAAGCGGATAATACTCCCCGTATTGTCGTTGTTTTTTGTCCAAAATTTTATTTATTCACAAGCTGATACTTGTGTTCATCTTGACTTTGAAGCTGTAAGTGGCAACAAAGGAGAAGAAATTTGTATAAAGGTTCGAGTGTCTAACTTTAAAGACATTATTGGATTTCAATTTCCAATAAATTTTGATCCAAGGGTTGTAATTCCCACTGGTGTAAATAGTCTTAATCCTAATTTGGTGGGTTTTACGGATTCAGGAATAAATATGGATACCCTAAAAGGGGCTATTCGAGTTATCTGGACAAATCCAAATAATGACACTTCTTCATTAGCAGATGGGAGTATTCTTTTTATCGTTTGTTTTAAATTAATAGGCGCTCCCGGGGAATGTTCAAAAATTATTTTTTCAGATCGACCTTTAATAACAGAATTTATAAAACGGTTTCCGATAGATGATGATCGTGAAGTTTGTGTAATAGATGATAATCCTAATGATGAGGTATGCATAGGCCAGCCCAATGATTTATGTGTGATAAGTACTGTGTGCGGAACAACTACAAATACCGGAACGATTACAATTAAAGCCTGGGGAGGAAGAGAACCGTATCGCGTGGAAAGTCAAAATACATCCCCAGTAACCAATACGATAATCAATAACAAAGGGGACTGTTTAATAATTAATAATCAGACTCCCGGAGTTTATAATTTCAAAGTTACTGATGGACTTGGTAAAGACACTATGTTTACTGTTTTTATTCAAAGTAAATCATCAATCAGTATTTTAAATAATTCCGGATACACTTTAGATCCTACTTGTTGGTACACTAATAATGGAAGAATTGGAATTACTGTTAACGGAGGATCCGGTACAACATTTATTAAATGGCTTCCAATAAATGTTTATGGAAATACCAATATCAATGGATTAAAAGCCGGTAAATATACTGTAGAAGCTTCTGATTCAACAGGATGTGTAGTTAGCAAAGAATTTACACTAAGAGCAGACAGTTTATATGCAGAAATAACGATTGATAAACCGGCAAGTTGTGCAGGAAAATGCGATGGAATTGTTACAGTTAAAGCATTCGGAGGAACTCCAAATTTAGGTGGTAGATATGAATATGTTTGGAATCGAAATGTTTGGAATGATTGTCAATCAGCAGTAACATGCACTATAGATTCGGTATGTGGTGACATGTTTGTAGTTATTCGTGATAGAAATCGTTGCGAAGACACTATACATTTTAGTATTCCGAATGGCACTGAATTAAAAAATCAAATCTCAATTGATAGTATTAAATGTATTGGAGATTCAGCGACAATTAATGCATCTTTATTCACAAGTGGAACACTTAATACTCCAATTACATTTGACCTTCGCGATATTACAAATACTTCTATTCCCGGAGGAACTACAAATGGATCAGATTATAAAAGCAAGTTGATACCATCAGGAAGATATTACTTGTACACAAGAGATAATCTTGGATGTGAAATTATTGATACTATTTTAATAATTCCACCTTCTCGTCTTAGTCTCTTAGAAAATCAAATTGATACTATAGAAAGTTGCACACCCGGAGGAGATGCTCTAATTGATGTTAGAGGTGTTGATGGAACTGCGCCATATTCATACTCATGGAGTAATGGATCTATGACAAATAGGGTGGATACATTTAGTGCAGGAACGTACACGGTTACCGTAACTGATTTTAATAAGTGCACAACCAGCAAATCCTATACAATTACAAAACCTGTAGGTCCAATGATAACTGGAATAAATGTAACTGATATTCCCTGTATTGGTGACAAATCAGGATGTGTAGAAGTATTATTTGTTCAAGGCAATACTCCCGTAACAATTAAATGGTCCGTACCAGGAAATACAGCAAAAATTTGTAATCTGGATACGGGAACATACACGTTAATTTTAACAGATCAATCAGGATGTGCTGACACAACAAGCGCGATGATTAAAGTAGGTAATGGAGGTGTAATAATAGACTCTACCGTTGTTATGAATCCTTCATGTCCTGGAAAATCAGATGGACTAATCATTGTTTTTGCAAGAGGTGGTTCCGGTCAATTATCATACACATGGTCAAATAATGCATCATCTCCTGTGAATGCTTCTTTAAAAGCAGGAACTTATATTGTTAGCGTTGATGACATAGGAGGCTGTCCACCAGTACGAGATACTTTTACTTTGGTTGAAAGAGCAAGACCAAGTGTTTCAGTAAAAAACTTAGTAGGAATTTCGTGCGCTGAAACTTCTTCCTGTGATGCCTCAGCTGTAGTTACTATCAATACTCCTGATAGTATAGTTGTAGCAACATGGTCGAGTGGAGAACAATTTAGATATACTTCAAATACAGGTACGTTACTTGATACTGCAAGAAATTTATGCTCAGGTCAACAATATGTTATTATTTCTGTAAACGATCTGTGTTCAGATACTTTTTACTTTAACATTCCTGTTCCGCCAAGAATTACACTGGATACACCTAAATTAGTTTTAATCAAACCATCGTGCTTCGGTCGGTTGGATGGAAGCATAACAGTCGCAGCCAAAGGAGCTTGCACACCTGTTACGTATGAATGGATAAATCCTGTCTCTTTAGGACCTACGATAACGAATCTTGGTGACGGTTATTATAAAGTAAAAATTACAGATTGCAGAGGATGCGTACACTTTGATTCTATTCGATTAAGACAGCCTGATACAATACGCGTTCAGGTTATAGGTGGATCAAGTTTTGATGTAAGTTGTCCGGGTCAAAAGGATGGTAAAGTTACTATTGCCTGGAATGGAGGATCAGGTGGCAAAGGAACTTTTAACTGGACACCAAATGCAGGAAAGGATTCTGTACTTGTTGATTTATTAGCCGGAACTTACATCGTAACTGTAACTGATAAAAATAATTGCACTGGAATTGCAAGTTACACTATCAATGAACCTCCACCAATTGAATTTGTATTATCTCAGATCGATACTCCTAAATGTACAAATGATAAATCCGATTTTTCTGTTGTCCTGGCAACAGGTGGAACCGGATTGCCTTTTGAATGGACAATAGATAATGGAGCACCAAACAGAGTTGGTAATAGTGTTCCATTATTTTCCGGAACTTACAAACTTACTGTATATGACAAAAATGGATGTACTAAGGACAGTATAATTACTGTTCCCGATCCAATTGGAAATATTGATCTTGATTTTGGAATTGACATTGACACGATTCAGTTAGGAGATAGCATCCGCTTGATTGGAATTATAACCGGGCAAGCATTAATTGATTCATTTTTATGGAATCCAAAAGATTTTGTCAGCGACTTAAGTTCAAGTGATTCATACGTTAAGCCACCAGTGACAACAACTTTTATGTTGACAGTTGTTGATGAAAACGGTTGTCGAGCGACGGATAAGGTTCAAATCGTAGTAGAAAATATCAGAAGATTTTATGCCCCAAATATTATTTCTGCCAATGGTGACAACTCCAATGATGTATTGGAATTTACAGTAGGACCTGATGTTGAAAGAATTGACCTTGTTGAAGTCTATGATCGCTGGGGCAACAGACTTTATCACATTGAAAATCCTGCAATTACGAATGGATCCGTTCGCACTTGGAATGGAAGATCACGTGATGAACCCGTAAACCCGGGAGTTTTTGTTTTTCTCGCTAAAGTGAGATTCAGAGATGGATTTGTATTGGTGTATCGTGGAGATATAACTGTAGTTAGATAATATTCACCTATGAAATATTAAAATTACAATCTAAACTATGACAAACGTTCAATTATCCGTCGTCGTACCAATTTACAACGAACAGGATAACATTCTTGAGCTATACAATCGCCTTTCTAAAACGTGTTCGGAAATTACTAATTCCTATGAAATTATTTTTATCAACGATGGAAGCAGAGATAATTCTTTACAACTTATAATAGAGCTTGCTAATAAGGATTCTAAAGTTTTTTATCTTGATCTTAGTAGAAATTTTGGTCACCAGCTTGCTGTAACTGCCGGATTGGATGCAAGCAAAGGAAAAGCTGTAGTAATCATTGATGCGGATTTACAAGACCCACCAGAACTTATAACTGAGCTTAATAATAAATTTCAGGAAGGATATGAAGTAGTTTATGCAACTCGTGAAAAAAGAATAGGTGACAGTTACTTTAAAAAATTTACGGCTAAACTATTTTATAAAATTCTTGCCAACTTTAGCAATGTGAAAATTCCTGTTGATACAGGTGACTTTCGAATTATAGATCGAAAAATCGTAGACCTTCTGAAACAAATGCCAGAACAAAATAAATTCCTACGAGGTCAAATTTCCTGGCTAGGTTTTCGACAGACGAGCATAAGCTTTCATAGACAAGAAAGAAAACATGGTCAGACAGGATATCCTTTGAGCAAAATGCTAAGTTTTGCGATTGATGGCTTAACGAGTTTTTCAGACGTTCCTCTAAAATTAGTTACACGTCTTGGATTTTTTATTTCGATGTTTTCATTTGGTATTATTCTTTTTGCTATTTATTCTCATTTTTTTCTTCACAGAACTATTACAGGTTGGACTTCATTAATTATTAGTTCGATGTTTATTGGAGGAGTTCAATTATTTTCAATAGGAATTATTGGCGAATAAATCAGTCGCATTAATCGCAACGTATTGCAACGCCCACTTTATATAATTAATAAAACAAATATTCAGAAGTAATAAAGAATTCAATATGTCATTTGCTTTTGCATCTGCACTAAAATCAATTATAACTTACCACTATTAATTAAAAGACAACTTGTCAACTTGTAAAACAGTCCACCTGTCAACTATAAATTTAATATGTAAACTGCCAGGCTTTATCAAATAAAAAGCTATCTCATCAAAGTAACCGTACCTCTATTCTTATAAACTTCATTCTTGCACATATATTCTACTCTATAAAAATATGTTCCTGAATTAAGAACTTTATTCTTAAAAGACCCATCCCAACGCATATAAGGATCTGTTGTCGAAAAAATAAGCCCACCATTTCTATCCAAAATATCGAAGTACTCTAATTTATTAATGATGTATGGATTACTAATATAAAACTCATCATTCAGATTATCTCCATTAGGAGTAAAAGCTGATGGCAGTCTAATATCTTTACATTCAAGAGTTGAAATATCCACAGGGCGAACAAGCACTGAATCCCGTAATACACAGCGGCCCAATCGAAATTCCGTTGAATATAGCACATCAGTGGTTGCACTGCAAATCGGATTTAGTATCGAAGGGTCAGATAAAAAAGTTGACGGAGTCCAGGAAATTAAGGATGGGCAATTGCTTACAGACCGTAACTCAAATTGATCTCCAATGAAAATTATCGTATCCTGTGTTAATATTCGATGTTGTGGTAGAAAATGATTTATAATATCTTCTCTTAAAAATGCATAATTCGCAATTAATATTCTATCGAGTCTCCCTTCTAGGGGTCTGAATCCGTTATTTTGACAATCTGATTTATTGAATCTTATAGGCAAGCCGTTATCCAATCGCATAAGATCTACAGCAACTACATTTGCTTTCTCTTTCCCGTTAACATATGCCCGAATATCAATTCCATTCATGGTTAAGCAAACATTCTGCCAACAACTTTTTGGATCTGAATGTGCAAAAAGTGTATACACTTCATCTGTTCCTTCTTTGAGAAAAATTACAAATAATGAGTCCCTAACTCTGTAACTTATTTCGATACTCGTATCGGAGTTACATGTAAATGCCTTTGATAAAATATTCACTTCACCGGTAATATTCTCAATAAATACGTCAAAACAGATTGTAAAATTGGATTTAAAAAAACTATCAATAGAATTATCGAGTTCTAATGAATTTAAATTTATATTTAAAGCATCATTATCAGTGCCGCAAAGGCAGGCAGGGGGAAATTCTGGGACCGCATCTGTCATATTTCCTAACCGATCTTTCATTGAACATCCATCAAAATCAAATATACTAGCGACCTTATTTTGACCAACAAGGCTGGTTATCTTAACGAGGAGCAGAACGCCCAAAATTACTTTTCGGATCATAGCACAAAATTATCTATTCACAAGCATAATCGAACACAGTTACCCATGTTTTTACTCGATTTAAATGTATATTAACGATAATTAAGCACTTTTCATTATCCTGTCTTTTATCTTTGCCCTGCTTATGAGTGGAGGAATTTTTAGTAGATTGTTTTCTAAGGTCAAACGGCCCAATGAGGAATTTGCCGAAATGAGCTTTATGGATCATATAGATATGCTAAGAAAACACCTATTTCGCATTGCAATATATGTCGGAATTGGAATGTTAGTAGCATTCTTTAATAAGGAATTCCTTTTCAATTATATTATCTTAGGTCCTTTAAATCCGGATTTCCCAACCTATAAGTTTTTTTGCTCCTTGTCGGAATTGACTTGCATTACGCCACCAAAAACCGAAATATTTACACGTGAACTATCCGAAGCCTTAATGATTCATTTACAAGCAAGCTTCTTTGTTGGAATCTTTATTTCTTCGCCTTTCGTAATTAAAGAAATTTGGGACTTTGTAAAGCCGGGTCTTTATGAAAAGGAAAGGGAAGCAACGCAAGGAATCGTAGTAATACTTTCTTTACTTTTTATAATAGGCGTATTATTTGGATTTTACATTCTTGCTCCTTTTTCAATGAGTTTTTTATCTTCATATAATGTTAGTGATCTTGTAAAAAGTTCTGCGACCCTTAGTTCCATAGTCAACATGATAGTCATGTTTACATTTTTTACAGGAATTGTATTTGAATTACCTCTTGCAGTATATTTTCTTGCTAAATTAGGTATGCTTGGCCCAAAATTTATGCGAACTTACAGACGCCATGCTTTTTTAGTTCTTGCCTTAGTTGCAGCAATAATTACCCCACCGGATGTAATCTCAATGATAATAGTACTCATTCCACTTAGTTTATTGTACGAAATAAGTATATACGTTGCGGCTCGAAATTTTCCCAAAGAAGAAATATAGAAAGATTAAAAAATGATACGAATATCTTCTGCCTCAACAATAATATTGTCCTTATTCTTTCCCATATTTTGGCTTGTATTTTTTGGATCATTTACATTCGGTCTTTTTATAACGAATCCCTCAGACCTTCCTTTTAGTTTTAATGGTCTGATACGATGGATTTTTTTGGCATTTTACATACTCTTTAGTCTTATCATTTGGTTTTCGTTTAGAAAATTGAAAAGGATTGATTTGGATAATGACTATATTTATATTTCCAATTACTTTACAACCGTAAAAATTCCGATTCAGCAAATCGAAAATGTATCATGCAAGTCATTACACTTTAGACAACTCGGAAAAATTGTTCTACCGAACGCCGGAAGATTTGGGAGAAATATTTTTTTTATAGCAGAAGCCGATAAATATAATATCCTCTTAACCAAGACAGCTCTTGATATTACTCCTTAACGGATTTAGAAGTCAGATGAATAATCGGACAAATCATTTCTTCCATACTAATTCCTCCATGCTGAAAAGTGTTCTTATAATAATTCATATACTGCCCGAAATTATTGGGGTATAGAAAATAATTCTTGTCTTTGGCAAATATAAAGGTTGAAGAAATATTCGGTCGCGGGAGTCCAACAGAATTCGGATTCTTGATTTCCAACACATCCTTCTTATCATACATTAAGTTCTTGCCTACTTTGTAACGAAGATTTGTCGTTGTCTCACGATCTGCAACCACCTTACTTGGATCTTGCACTCTAATAGTTCCATGATCAGTAGTAATAATGAGTTGAAAAGGCTGATCTGAAATTTTTTGTAACGCAACCCACAAAGGTGAATGCAAAAACCATGACCGCGTTAAAGAACGATAGGCTTTTTCATCAGAAGCAAGTTCTTTTAAAACTTCCAACTCTGTCCGAGCATGAGATAACATATCAATAAAATTGTACACAATTACAGTTAAATCATTTTGAAGAACATTATGAATGGAGTCAACAAGTTGCTTTCCTTTTACCGAACTTGTAATCTTCATATAGTCAACTTTCATCTCTTTTTTAACTGTTCTTTTGATTTGTTGAGCAAGCAGATCAGGCTCTTTGAGATTCTTTCCACCTTCTTCATTATCATTCAACCACCATTCCGGGTAAAATTTTTCAATTTCGGATGGCAACATTCCTGCGAAAATACTATTGCGAGAATATTGTGTAGTAGTAGGCAATATACTGTAGAAGTAATCTTCTTGTTGTAAAGTAAATTTTTCAGTTAGTATGGGCTCTATAATCTTCCATTGATCATATCTCATATTATCCAATAAAACAAAAACTGTCGGAATATCTGTCTTCAATTGCTTAAATACTTTATTAAGTAAAAGATTGTGAGACATTACCGGTGCTTTCTCCGGCTTCTCAAACCACTCCTGATAATGATTTACGATAAACTTAGAAAATCCAATGTTTGCTTCATTCTTTTGTTGAGAAAAAATTTCCTGAATTTGTGGATCTGTTCCGTGATCGAGCTTCAGTTCCCATTGAATGAATTGTTTATATACTGAAACCCAGTCCTGATGATTTTGGGTCTCGGTAATTTCCATAAATAATTTCCGAAATGCAATCTGATAGTCAGTGGTATTTTTTTCCGAAATTAATCTCTTATTGTCTGTCAATTTTTTAATACATAATAATAATTGATTAGGGTTAATGGGCTTGATCAGATAATCTGAAATCTGACTACCAATCGCAAGTTCCATAAGGTTCTCCGCTTCATTCTTTGTAACCATTACAACCGGCATTGCGTAACCTGCCTGTTTTATTTTTTCCAATGTTTCAATTCCGCTTATACCAGGCATTGACTCATCCAGAAAAATAAGGTCATATCTTGAATCTTTGTTTAGTTCAGCAATAAGATCATAACCATTTGTAAATGTATTCAATTCAAATCCTTTTTTTTCTAAAAAAAAGATCTGAGGCTTTAATGTATCTATTTCATCGTCAGCCCAAAGAATTCTAAGTTTATCCATTTTCTAATAAAATTCAAAAGTACTCGTTCTTGAAGAAAACGCATATTTAAAGAGCAGGAATCTTCAAGAGATTATATCTTTACGCTTGTCTAAAAATGAAGATGTTGTCTTCTCACAAGATATTTAACGATCCTATTTACGGTTTTATTTCAGTACCGTCTGGAATACTCATGAATGTTATTGAACATCCGTATTTCCAACGCCTTCGAAGGATCAAACAACTAGGATTCACACATTATGTCTATCCGGGTGCCGTTCACACCCGTTTTAATCATGCTTTAGGAGCTTTTCATCTTATGTCTGAAGCTCTCTACCATTTACAACAGAAAGGCAATCAAATTACAGCTGAAGAGAAAGAAGCCGCTCAGTTGGCTATATTGCTTCATGATATAGGTCATGGCCCCTTCTCCCATGTTCTGGAACATAGTCTTATCAACGCACAGCACGAGTCTATTACGTTATGGATGATGAATGAACTCAATAAAGAATTTAATGGATCATTAAATTTATGTATTGAGCTATTTCAAGGTTTGCATCCAAAAAAATTCCTGCATCAACTAATCAGTAGTCAATTGGATGTTGACAGATTAGACTATTTAAAAAGAGATAGTTTTTATACGGGAGTAGTTGAAGGAAACATTGGAATTGATCGACTCATAATGATGATGGATGTTGTTGATAACGAACTTGTCCTGGAAGAAAAAGCGATTTATACTGTTGAAAAATTTTTATCGTCCAGGAGAATCATGTACCTGCAAGTATATTTGCACAAAACTGCCCTCATTGTTGAAAAAATGTTAAAAAAACTAATTGGGCTCCTTGTTAAATATTCGAAGAAGGATGCAATATTTGAATCAATTGAGGACTTAATGAATAGTAAAGTTGATTCGGACGAAAACCGAAAAGAATTTATCCGGAAATTTGTTCAACTTGACGATAATGATATATGGTATTTATTAAAAAAATGCAGTCAACATGATAACCCTGAAATATCAGAGCTTGCATCGGCAATACTGAACAGGAAATTATATAAAGTTAAAATAAGTGAACCCTCTACTATTCAATCATTTGAAAATTCAGAGAAGGAAACTTTTATCGTAGATTTTAAAGCGTACGATCCTAAAGAAGGTGAAATACTGATATTGAATAAAAATTCTTCAGTTCGACCACTTTCTTCCTTTAATGATTTTCAATATTTACTACAAAAAACCACCAGAGTTTATACTATTCAATAAATGAATATCATGAATATTATTGATCAACAAGTTAAAGCACTAATTCATAAAGAACTGGATCGACAAAGACGAGGAATCGAATTAATTGCTTCAGAAAATTTTGCTTCCTATCAAGTTGTTACTTCAATGGGTTCCTGGCTAACCAATAAATACGCTGAAGGTTATCCCGGAAAACGTTATTACGGTGGTTGTGAAGTTGTCGATGAAATAGAATCACTTGCGATTGAAAGATTATGCAAATTATTTGGAGCTGATTTTGCCAATGTTCAACCTCATTCAGGAGCTCAGGCGAATATGGCTGTACAATTATCTATTTTAAAACCCGGCGATACATTATTGGGATTAGATCTTGCGCATGGTGGGCATCTTTCTCATGGCTCTCCTGTTAATATGAGCGGGAAATATTATACTGTAGTAAGTTATGGATTGGATTCAGAAGGAAGAGTGGACTTAAATCAGGTAAGAGAATTAGCGCTTAAGCATAAACCCAAACTTATAATATGTGGAGCTTCTGCATATTCCAGAGATTGGGACTATCAAACTTTCAGATCTATTGCAGATGAAATTGATGCAACATTACTTGCAGACATAGCACATCCTGCTGGTTTAATAGTCAGCAAACAATTAAATAATCCGATACCACATTGTCATATAATTACATCTACAACGCATAAAACCTTACGAGGACCAAGAGGTGGAATTATTGTGATGGGAAAAGATTTTCCAAATCGAATTGGAAAAAAAGATAAAAAAGGAAATACAATTCCAATGTCCAATCTACTTAACAGTGCAGTATTCCCGGGTATTCAGGGCGGGCCTCTTGAACACATAATTGCATCCAAAGCAATTGCCTTTGGCGAAGCATTAGATCCAAGCTTTACAATATATAGTAAACAAGTAATTCAAAACGCAGCATTTCTTTCGCAATCTTTAGTTACACAAGGTCTCCGTATTGTTTCTGGAGGAACAGACAATCATTTAATGCTCGTTGATCTACAATCCAAAAATATTACCGGTAAAGAAGCCGAAAATCTTCTGATAAAAGCTGATATCACTACCAATAAAAACATGATTCCCAATGACCCGCAACCGGCCAATACCACATCCGGAATAAGATTGGGAACTGCTGCAATGACAAGCAGAGGTTTCAAAGAAACTGATTTTGCCAAAGTCTCAGAATGGATAACAAGACTTATTGAAAGACGAAATGATGAATCATTTATTCATTCGGTTAAATTAGAAATCAATGAGTATATGAGAAAATTTCCTCTTTATCCGGAAGTGGAAAGTTAAAGCTCTGATGCTTCAATGCCCTGATGCTCTGATGATTTAATGCTCTGATAAATTATTTGCTAAACAGCTCCTTGCTTACTTTCAAGACTCGCGACTCAAGACTCGCGACTCGCGACTCGCGACTCGCGACTAAATAATTTATTCCGCTAACTTTCTTTCTAAATCTCTCTTCACATCTTTCTCTTTTATCGATTCTCTTTTATCAAATGACTTCTTTCCTGATGCGAGGGCAATTTCGACTTTAATCATTCCTCTATCCGACAGATATACTTTATAGGGAATTATGGTGTTTCCTTTTTCATTCACTTTCTTTTCCAGCTTTTTTAATTCGGCACGATTGAGTAATAGTTTTCTAGGACGCTTAGGATCATGGTTATTGGAACCGGATTCATATTCCGATATATGAAAATTTCTAATCCATAGTTCTCCATGGTCAAATGCACAATATGCATCACTAAGATTGGCCTTGCCACTTTTTATCGACTTAACTTCTGTTCCACTAAGTATTATTCCGGCTTCAAAAACCTGAGTAAAAAAATAGAGATGTGTAGCTTTACGATTTACAATCTCTACATCACTCATTTTCTAGCTGCTTTTACAAAATCAAATTTTGTCACATTGCCTCCTTTAAGATCACTAATTTCCGCCTTCATAGTAGAGTCAGAAAGAATAAAATATTTTATAACTTGAGGATAATCATTCTTTTCATTCACGAATCGCAGTTTAGCAACTTTGTCCGGAGCCAATACGAATTTAACAGGTGCTGACTGATTTGCTACTAATTTAACTTCATACACCCAGCTGTCATCGGCTTTAAATAATCGCATATTCTCCTCAATAACCGTTGAGCCAGTAGTCATATCGTAAGCAACACCAATTGATTCTGTTGGACTTACCAAAGCCCATTTCTCAAATTTTTGCTTGTCCCTCTGTTGCCAAGTACCGGATAAAGCTTTTAAGTCAACCCCTTTTCCACCAAATCCTCCTTTACCTGAAGAACAAGAAGCCAATATGATAATTGCAAACAAATGAATCCAGATTTTCATAATTCTAAATTTTTTCAAGCACAAAGTTAGTCATTTTTGTAAAAAGATGCATACTCGCATTTTCTCCATAAATTCCATGATTGCGATTGGTGTAATAATACGTATCAAACTGTTTCTTATTTTTTATAAGTTCCTTGGCCATTTCTGCAGAATTTTGAAAGTGAACATTATCATCTGCAAGTCCATGAATAAGTAAATAATTTCCTTTTAATCTATCTGCAAAATAAACTGGTGAATTCTCTTTATAGGATTCTTTGTTATTATTCTCATCACCCATATATCTCTCTGTATAAATGCTATCATACCACTTCCAGTTTGTTACAGGTGCAACTGCAATCGCAGATTTAAATACATCATTTCCTTTTAACAGACATAATGTAGACATGTATCCTCCATAACTCCAACCAAAAATTCCTATCCTGGTACCATCAACATATGGTAGTGAAGATGCATATTTTGCAGCATCAATCTGATCCTCAGTTTCATATTTTCCCAATTGCTTGTATGTTAACTTTTTAAAGTTCTCGCCTTTCCCGCCAGTACCCCTATTATCAGTAACAAACACAATGTACCCTTTTTGTGCAATCATCTGATGCCACCAAAAATTGGAGATTGTTCCCCAGCGATTCATAACCTGTTGGCTGCCTGGTCCTCCATAAAGAAACATTAATACAGGGTACTTTTTAGAAGGATCAAAATTTGCAGGCTTTATCATCAGACTGTTTAATTCAATTCCTGAATTATTCGTAATCGTCATTAACTCAATGGGCGAGTAATTAAATTCTGATAATCTGGTTTTAAGTGCATTATTTTCTTCCAGAACTCTGACGATTTCACCTTTATTATTGCAAACCACATGCTTTGAAGGTTGATCAATACTCGAGCTAGAGATCACAAAATAATCCGCGGTAAAATTAACTTTTGCATTAAAGACTCCTTCTCCGCTTGTTAAGCACTGCAAAGCTTTAGAAATTACATTGTAGGAATAAATTTTCCTTTCTAATCCATGCTTCTCAGATCGTTGAAAGTACACTGTGTTTTCATCCGTACTTAATGCATATACTTCTGTTAATTCATCTTTTCCTTTAGTTATTTGTTGATTTAATTTTCCTTCCATCGTATATCTGTACAAATGATTGTAGCCATCTGCTTCGCTTGTCCAGTGAAAGTACTTCCCATCTTTGGTGAATAATAAATTATCATGCAATTCTATATAATACTTATTCCTTTCTTCAAATAATATTTTATTCGCATTCTTCTTAGGGTCAACAAGAATTAGTTTAAGATGATTTTGTTCGCGATTCATCCACATAACACATAATTGATTATTGTCACGAGTCCATTTTATTCGTGGAATATAAACATTGTCGTTTTTTCCAATTCCGGTATTCAGAATTTTGGGCTTTTTGTTTTTGAGATGATAGTTCCAGACGCTTAGCTTTGAATTCTCCTCGCCTACTTTTGGATACTTAAATTTATAAATTTCCGGATATACCTGATCCTTATGAAAATCAATACTAAATTCCTTTACGTGCGATTCATCAAAACGGATAAATGCAATCTGATCACCTTCAGGAGACCATTCAAATGCTCGGGTTAATGTAAACTCTTCTTCATATACCCAATCAGAGGCTCCATTAATAATTGAATTTTTTACTCCATCCTTCGTTATTTTTCTTATTTTACCTGAGGATAAATCCTGTACAAACAAATTGTTTTGGTAAACAAATGCAATTTTATCTTCTTTGGGAGAAATACTTGGATACATGATTTTTCCCTCCGGATATATCCGAATTAATTGACTTGAAATTATGTTATAAACAAAAATATTCCCAACGCTTGAATACCTATAAATAGATTCACTTTGAGTCGTCAATAATAATAACCTTTCACTCACTGAAAATTCATAACTTTCTATATTGTCTTTTAATTCCGGGGCTTGCTTTTCTGCATCAAAAACAACTGACATTAATGTTCCTGTTACAATATTGTATCGATTTATTTTATTACCTTCTAATCGGGTAAAAGATTTTCCATCGATACCAAACGAAAGATCCCCAATTCCCTTTGATCGGAACATTCCCTTTTCATAAATATCTTCAAGACTTATTTCTTTCTTTTGTGCAACTCCCCAAACTTGAATGGAAATAATAAAAAATGCAGCGTAAAATAATTTCATGAATTTCGATTTAAGAATAAATTTTGAATAAAATATTTTTAATAAGAATTTTAAATTTGGTAAACGGTGGATGAAACAATTCCAGTGTTGAAGGCAATATGCCCTGTCTGGAAATAGAACGTTGATGTGAAAATTCCAGGAAACCATACTTTCCATGATACTTACCTGTTCCACTATGCCAATCTCCTCCAAAAGGCAGATTGGATTCAACATAATTTAAGAGACATTGATTAATTGTTACGCCACCTGAACGTGTATTAAGTATAATTTTGTCAATAAAAGTTTTACGATTGCTAAAAATATATAAGCTCAACGGCCTTTGATATTTCTGAAGCTTCAAGATTAGTTCATCTTCATCATTATATGTTAATAAAGGAAGTATTGGACCAAATATTTCATCTTCCATAATTTTACTTTCCCAGGAAATATTTGTTAAAAGAACCGGACCAATCTTTAGCTCAGTAGAATTCTTGGAAACTTCATTTGGAAGAACAGCACCTTCTTGACATGCGCCCTCGATAAAATTTTCAATTCTTTTGTAATGTTTTTCATTTACAATTTTCGAATAAATGGTTGATTCAATAATTTTGCTTCCATATGTATCCTCAATCCACTTATTCCAAAGCAAAATAAATTGATCAATCTGATTTTCCCTGATTGCAATAAAATCCGGCGCTATACATGTCTGTCCGGCATTTAAAGTTTTTGCGAAAGCGATATGCTTTACTACTTTTTCCAGATTCACCTGATCGTCTATAATAACAGGACTCTTTCCTCCAAGCTCTAAGACACAAGGTGTCAGATTTGCAGAAGCAGAATTAAGAACTTTCTTAGCAATACTTTTTCCGCCAGTAAAGAAAATGAATGAGAATGGAAGCTTGCATAATTCTGCAGAGAATTCTGCATCACCCAACTCACAAATAACTTCCTCATTCGTAAAACTTTCTTCAATGATTGATTTTATAACTAAAGAAGTTGCAGGAGAATATTCAGACGGCTTGACCATTATTTTATTTCCGGCTGCATATGCTGCAATTAAAGGGCTCATTGTTAAATTGAATGGATAGTTCCATGGTGAAATTAAAGCAACAACACTTTTAGGTTCAAAGCGAATAAAAGAACTTGTCCCAAATAATAAAATATCAGTACTCACTGATTTATTCTGCATCCAATAGTGCAGATTATTGATTGCATTATTTAGCTCTCGAAGCACCACAAGTATTTCATTCGTATCCGCTTCGAATTGAGATTTGCCTAAATCTTTAAATAATGCTTCTTGAATTGCTGTTCTATTCTTTAGAATATTTGCTTTTAATCTTTGTAGTCCGTCTTTGCGTTCTTTACCGGACGTATAGGGGTTCTTATTAAAACTTCCTAGTAACTTTTCAAAATGCGATTGAATCAATATTATAATCTTTGATAATTTCTAAAACGCTAGGTTCAAGTTTATGATCTATTGCAATTGCAACGATTTCATATGTATGTTATATACTGCTTCCGCCACCTGAGGCGCAATACTTTCATCCATTACCGGTGGAATAATTTTGTCTCTGGATAAATCTTTAATACCATTCGCGATAGCTTCTGCTGCTGCAAATTTCATGGCAAGTGTAATTCTTGGGGCTCTCGCACGAATTGCACCAAGAAAAATTCCGGGAAATGCCAGCACATTATTTACCTGATTCGGAAAATCTGACCTTCCTGTTCCTACAACCAAAGCTCCGCCTTGATATGCTTCTTCTGGTAGTATTTCAGGAACCGGATTCGCAAGAGCAAGAATCAATGGATCCTTGGCCATAGTCCGAATATCTTCTTTGTGTAATAAATCTTCCTTACTAACTCCAATAAAAACATCAGCATTTCTTATGGCATCAAAAATATTACCACTAAAATTTTCATGATTTGTATAATTCAACAAATCCTTTTTAACAGCATTTAAATCTTCCCTGCTCTTATTGATAATCCCAACTGAATCACAAACAATCATATCTTTTACAATTTGCTGATTCGGAGTTTCTAAATCTTTTTTGCCTATATATTTACTAATTGCAATTCCCGCTGCTCCGGCACCATTAACTACCACTCGGAGGTCTTCCATTCTTCTACCTGTTAATCTGCAAAAATTCATAATAGCAGCAAGCACAACGATGGCAGTTCCATGTTGATCATCATGAAAAACAGGAATACCAATATCCTGCAATCTTTCTTCAATTTCAAAACATCTTGGCGATGATATGTCTTCCAAATTTATTCCACCAAAAACAGGTGCAATATTCTTTACGATTGAAATAATTTCTTCTGAATTCTGCGTGTTCAAACAAATTGGAAAGCCATTTAATCCGGCAAATCGCTTAAATAGCATTGCTTTACCTTCCATAACTGGAATTGAAGCACTGGCGCCAATATTGCCTAAGCCTAAAACGGCGGATCCATCTGATACAATGGCAACCGTATTTCCTTTAATCGTGTAATCGTACACTTTTTCCGGATTCTCAAATATTTTTATACAAGGAGCAGCCACTCCCGGCGAATACGCAAGTGAAAGATCTTCTGCAGACTGAATATCAATTTTATTCTCAACACGAAGCTTACCTTTCAATTCTTCATGCAATGCTATTGCTCTATCAAAAACATTCATATGGATTTACGAAGATCATATATTTATTTGAAACAGAAAAATAAGTTAGAAAAAAAATTACATATGAATTAATATATATATGTACTTTGTTTAGTATACAAGCTTTGACATATTGAATTTAAATTCAACTGTTTATTCTATCCAATATTTGCTGCGTATGATTTTGACTTTCAACAGGATAAATTAAGTGTTGAATTTTCTTTTCTTGATTAAGAATGTAGCTAACTCTATGAAGTCCTTCATAGGCTCTTCCAAAAGTAAATTTCTCGCCCCAAATACCTAACGCATCTGCTAACAAGTGATCTTTATCAGTTAACAAATCATAATTTAAACCGTACTTGGAAATAAATTTTTGATGTGATTTTGCTGAATCAGGACTAATGCCAAAAACAGTACAATCATGTTCCTTTAATCGCGCTAAATTATCTCGCAATCCGCAAGCTTCTTTCGTACAAGTTGGTGTATCGTCTTCCGGATAAAAAAATAAAATAGTATATTTTGAAACTACTTTGTAAATACTTCGTTCTTCAATATCTTGATTAAACAATGTAACGTCTGGAAATAAATCACCTTCATGAAGTAAAAACTTCGGTTTATATTCTTCCATACATGATCATTTATAAAAATTGTATCGGTATTCTTTCTTATTGTTTCTAACATCTTCCAAAACGACAAGAATCTCATGTGTTCCATTACTTAACCAGGGTTCAAAAGTATGTGAGATCGTGCGTGATTTTAAATCATGCTCCATAATAACCCATTGTCCATCAATGTAAGCGTTATATTTTATTCCGGACCGCGACTCTGTAATATCAGAAACATTATCTCCCATTGTAAAGCTGATCGCTTTTTTTCCGCTCATATTGAACTTATAATTTTTAGGAAATAATCTTGGTGGCGTAGTATCAGTTAAAATAGAATAATATCCTAAGTATTTTGAAGAGCTTACCATTTGTCCATTCTTCCAATCACCATTTAATGATACATATCCATTTCCTCTCTTCAGACCTACAAAACACTTACTGTGCAACCCATCAGGAATTTCTGTAGTAGGCTTCACACTAACTTTTATACCCTTATGCAAGGGTTGATTATTTGGCGTAATTCCAACCCAAGGACTATATGAGTTGGAAAACGTATTTCTAAGTGTGTCGATTTTACATTGAATTTGATCATAAATGGAACCTTCATCTATAGAAAAATTACCAAAACCAAAATCATAATTAAAACTTCTATCAAAACTAAGAACATGTTCATACTCTGATTTTCTGAACGGAGTTGAATAAGGAGTATTTTGAATTATAAAGCTTTTTCTGGTTTCATTTCCCTTCGCATCTCCAATAATAATTTCAACAAGATGCTCCCCTCCATCTCCTATATAAAAAAAACCATCATTCTCAACTGAATGATAAATCGGAATTTTGTTCCCTTGAAGTTTAAAACATCTGTGAAATCGACCTTGAGAACGGCTCTCATAATCTACATGTGCATTAATGTAACGTGTATCTTGCAATGACCATTGATCCATACTGAATGCATAAAACAAACTGTTATCAACGAACATCTTTATATATTTAATTCCCAAACTTCTCCAGGAATTATTGCTTTTATCATATGCCTCAACAGCCATTCCAAAAACATCACCGGGAATATTTATTTTGGATAACTTGTTGCCATTCGTTAATTTTTCAGATACTTCATTTCCTTCCAGATCAAAACCGTATAATTTAAATTTTCTAAACTGAGGAGCAATCTCATCCTCAACAGGCAATCCAAATGTCATTGGATCTAATACCTGATCAGTTCCTGTAAGTCTCAATTCAAAATGCAAATGCGCTCCACGGCTATCACCTGTATTTCCCATATACGCGATATGCTCTCCTGAATTAACATGCCATTCATTATCACCAAATTCAATTTCTAATTCATTTTCCTGGCTACTATACTGTTCTGATTTTATCCTATCTTCAATATCAGATCTGAATTTGGAAATATGTGCATACAAAGTAGAAAAACCACCCGGATGTTCTACTATAATGCTGTTTCCATAGTTCTTAGAATCGATTTTAATTTTACGGATAAAACCACCTGAAGCAGATAAAATTTGATCTCCTTCAGTACCCCTGGATGAACGCAAATCAATTCCCGCGTGAAAATGATTATTTCTAAGTTCTCCAAAACTTCCGGTTACTGCAATCTTATGGGGTAATGGTGAAGATAATAAAAAGGGTGCAGGCGGTCCTACAAAAGGATGAGCCTGATCTTTATGGATGCTTAAAAACCAAAGAAAAGCCAAAGTAAAAAACCTACTACGATTCATCATTTTTTCAAAGGAAGCGCAAAAATAGAATTTATTAGCTTTTCAAACGCAAGATCTATATCTATGTTGCCAGACCGAAGTTCAATCTGTGTTTTTTCATAAATCTCTTGAAAAGATTCCATGGTAAGCAATTTCATAGCCAGTTCATTCTTCCAATGGTGCTCAAAATATCGCGTATTTTTCTCTTGTCTTATATTAACAATTTTATTTTCAGTTATTAATATATTATATATTTTTAAAATATGATCATAAAGAGCTTGGATTGATTCTGGTTTTTGAATTGATGCCTTTAATGAATGAACAGGAATCATAGAATTTGAAATCTTCCTTAAACCGAGAATACTGTTAATCTGTAACTGACAATCTTGAGCAGCCTGTTGAAGTAATCCATCGTCTTTATTAACAACAAAAATGTCGCCCCATTCCATTATCCCTCGTTTGAGTGCTTGCAGAGCATCACCAGAAGATGGTTGAATTAAAACTATTACTATATCACATAAATTAACAATATCTATTTCAGACTGACCTACACCTACACTTTCAAGGATTATAACATCAAATCCTGAACTTTCCATCAGACGAATTGATGAATAACTATTAGGATTTAAACCTCCTAAAAAGTTTGAATTATTACTGGGCCGAACATAAACACGACTATCATTTGCGAGGCTTTGCATCCTTGATTTATCTCCCATAATGCTGCCTTTTGAAATTACACTGCTGGGATCAATGCTTAACACAGCAAGCTTTTTTCCAGCTTCTATAAATTTTGGCCCCAAACACTCTATCAAGCTACTTTTTCCAACTCCGGGAGGACCGGTAATACCAATTCTTAAAGTTGGCTTTTTGCTTGTATCCTGAAGCTCTACCATTAACTCATGCGCTAATAATCTGTCCTTTGGCAAACTACTTTCTACCAACGTTAGAGCTTTGGATAAGCTTAAACGGTCGCCTTCCTTTATTTTCACAGCCCATTCTTTAACACTAATATTATACAATACAAATTAATTTAATATGTAATCTGCACTAATTCAACTACAAATATAAATACTTTTTCAAATTTATTGCTTCAAAATTAGATCTACTCGGTTTACTTCTCAGCAACAACAATAATAGCAGTAAGATCTGCTTTTTATATCGATGCGAACAAAAACTGAACATTTTCAACGGTTTAGCGTTAATTTCGCATTATACCTCCTTCAATAATTATGCAAAATAAGAAGATATATCTAGACAATAATGCAACGACACCATGCGACCCACGTGTGGTTGATGCAATGGTGCCTTACTTCTTTGAACATCCCGGTAATGCCGCGAGTCGCTCACACCCTTTTGGCTGGGAGGCTGAAGATGCTGTTGATAAAGCGAGAAAGCAGATTGCAGATCTTATACATGCTGATGAAAAAGAAATAATTTTCACTTCCGGAGCTACAGAAGCAGACAACCTGGCAATTAAAGGTGTTTTTGAAATGTATGCCCGCAAAGGCAATCATATAATTACAGCTACAACGGAACATAAAGCAGTTTTAGATACTTGCAAGGCTTTAGAGAAAAAAGGAGCAGAAGTAACTTATTTAGAAGTTGGACTTGAAGGTAGAATTAATCTTGAGGAATTAGAATCCGCTATTAAGCCCAATACAATTTTGGTTTCTATTATGTGGGCTAATAATGAAACCGGTGTAATTCAACCGATTAAAGAAATTGGTCAAATCTGTGCCAAACATGGAATTCTATTTATGTCTGATGCTACACAAGCAGTAGGTAAAATACCAGTAAATCCAAGAGAAATGGGCGTTCATCTTATGGCCTTTACAGCTCACAAAATGTATGGCCCTAAAGGAGTCGGAGTGCTTTATGTGAGTCGTAAAGATCCTCGTGTCAAGGTTACTGCTCAAATGGATGGCGGTGGACACGAACGCGGAATGAGATCAGGAACTTTAAATGTACCTGGCATTGTTGGAATGGGAGCTGCTGCCGAAATCGCTTCAAAAGAAATGATGAGTGACGCTGCGAGACTTAGCAAGCTGAGAGATAAACTTGAATCAGGTCTAAAGAATAAATTAGAAGAGGTCTATATTAATGGCTCTAAAGAATTTAGAATGCCACATGTTACCAATATGTCTTTTAAACATGTTGAGGGAGAAGGTCTCATGATGACATTTAATCAGAATATTGCACTGTCATCAGGTTCAGCATGTACTTCAGCTTCATTGGAACCTTCATATGTACTGGTAGCTTTGGGTTTAGGAGATGACCTCGCACATTCTTCTTTAAGATTTAGTCTTGGAAGATTTACTACAGAAGAAGAAATAGATCAAGCGATCGAATCAATAGCAGCAGGTGTTACTCATATGCGTGATTTATCACCTATTTGGGAAATGTACAAAGAAGGTGTTGATCTGAATTCAGTTGTATGGTCTGCACACTAATAATGATAAATGATGAATAAATGTAATTTTTTACGAGCTAATTATCTTTCACATAATAACTAATAAATTTTTAATTTTCAATTAAATTATATGGCTTACTCAGAAAAAGTACTAGAACACTTCAAGAATCCTAAAAATGTTGGAACCCTTGATAAAGAAGATAAAAATGTTGGAACCGGTTTGGTAGGAGCACCGGAATGTGGCGACGTTATGCGCCTTCAAATTAAAGTGAATCCGGAAACGAAGAGAATTGAAGATGCAAAGTTCAAAACTTTTGGATGTGGCTCTGCCATAGCTTCTTCTTCCTTAGCTACGGAATGGTTGAAAGGTAAGAACCTGGATGACGCTTTGAAAATAGATAATATGGAGATCGTTGAAGAACTCGCACTTCCTCCGGTAAAAATTCATTGCTCTGTTCTTGCTGAAGACGCTATCAAATCTGCAATCAAAGATTATCAGATTAAAAACGGAATAGTATAAAGCTCTGATGCTCTATAGCTCCGAAGCTCTAATAAATTAATTTTTAATTGATAAATGATTCACGTTGCACAATCTGCTAAAGAAAGAATACAAGAACTGAAGTCTTCAGCTCATGTAACGCAGGATCATTTTGTTCGTGTTTCTGTAACAAGCGGAGGATGTAGTGGATTAAGTTACAATCTTGATTTTGATGATGAAATAGTTCCCAATGATCAGGTTTTTGAAGATAACGGAGTTAAAGTTGTTACCGATTTGAAATCATTCTTATATCTTTTTGATTCAACCCTTGAGTTTAGTGGCGGCTTAGATGGAAAAGGATTTCATTTCGTAAATCCAAATGCTTCGAGATCATGTGGATGTGGAGAAAGCTTTGCTGTGTAGGTGTTATAGCTTTATTTCTTTGTTATTACATTACAACATCAATCTTAAACCCTAATACTTTTTTATTTTTCTTACAATAATGAAGCATTCGTTTAGTTTTTATAATATTTATCTAAAAAATTCAGTATTAAAAAATCCTGAGATAAGTTGCTTCTATTCTAAATCAACATTTTCAACTTCTCTACTATCCTAAAAACTGCAGGACAAACAGTTATATTCTTAAATGTTAAATCCAAAATCTGAGCCATATTTTTTCTATTGGTGTGAGGATACTCTCTACATGCTTTAGGGCGATCATCATATACTTTACAATAATTGTCCTCTCCTAGGAATGGACAGGGAGTAGATTGAAATACATAATCACCATCTTCATCGATGCGAAGATATTTTTCATGAAAATCTGAAATCTTCATTTTTAAGTTCTTAGCCAATCTTTCAATATCGGGATTAAACAACATTGGACTTGTTGTCTTGCAACAATTCGCGCACTCAAGACAATTTATTTGCGAAAAAACTTCAGTATGTGAATGATGAATTACTTCATCCAGATCCTTAATTTTACTTTTCTTAAGCCTGTTAAAAAAAGTTTTATTTTCTTTTTTCTTACTAACGACTAGACTTCGATGATTTTCTAAATTGATCACTTTCCGTTAGAACTTTAATAATTGTGCTGTAGTTTAAGTATCTGATCGACAATTTCTTCTGCAATTCTTTCTTGCGCTTCTGCAGTAGATGCACCTATATGTGGACTAACAGAGACCTTAGGATGTTCTAACAATTCTTTCTTAACGAATGGCTCGTTATGAAAAACATCCAATCCAGCACCTGCAATCTTGTTACTATTTAGAGCATCCAGAAGTGCAGCTTCATCAATATTTTCTCCTCTGGAGGTATTCACAATAATGCAGTTTGGCTTAAGGATATTAAATTCAGCTTCTGAAAGAATACTTGATCCTGAAAAAGGAGCATGAAGACTAATGTAATCAGCCTTACCAATTGCATCTTCCTTACTAGACATAGGCAGATCTATATCTATTTTATGATTCATAATTGTTAAAGTTACTGATGCACTTTTAATAAAAGGATCAACAACAATTATTCTCATTTCTAATCCCAATGCAATTTTAGCCAATTCAGAACCAATTCTTCCAAAACCTAAAAGAACCAATGTTTTATTCTTAACTTCCGATGCTGAACTGAATTTCTTCTTCAATTTCGTAAAAGATTGATCATCCTTTAAGTTGCGCGCTGACTCATGTAAGGAACGTGTTAATCCAAGAATATGTGCCATTGCCAATTCTGCAACCGAACGAGAAGATGCAGCCGGAGTATTAAACACATGAATGCCCTTGGATCTTGCATAATCAACATCTATGTTATCCATTCCTACTCCACCGCGACCAATAAATTTTAGATTCGGACTTTTATCAATAATATCTTTTCTAACTTTTGTAGCAGATCTTACCAATATTCCATCATATTGATTCAATGAATCTCCAAGATCTTCTTGTTTTATCTTGTTGAGTTCAACTTCAATACCGGCTGCTTTCAAAGCCTTAATACCAGAATCCTCCAGTCCATCATTAATTAATACTTTCAACTTATTCATATAAATAAAAAAAGGAACCCAAAGTTAATTGGATTCCTTTTCCTGCGACTACCGCATTATATTTTATTTCTTTATTCTTCTTGCTTTTGCCTGCTGTATGATCTTATACATCTCTGTCTGAAGTATAACTGCAATTTCCTGATGACCTGCAGCATCTGCATAATCTCTGGCAGTTTTACCTTCTTTGCTCTCATTCATAACATTAGCTCCCTTACTTAGTAATAATTCAACAATCTCGCGATTGCCTCCCTTAGCTGCAAACATTAATGCATCGCGGGTATCAGTAATAGGGCTAACCAAAGCACCTTTCTGAATTAATAAATTAACCATTTCAATATCTGCCTTTAATGAAGCATAAGATAAAGCAGTCATTTTTACTCCTTCAACTTCTATTAGTTGGTTAACCTCTGTTGAAGAAGATAAATTCTTGGCAGCTGAATAATTCTTCTGATCTATGACGGTTTGTAAGTTCTGTTGAGCCTGTAATCCAGCGCAAAACAATAAACTTAAAACAATGCCCAAAATTTTCATATTTTTAATTTTAGTTAGTGTACAAGTAAATAGATCCCACAATATTAGCAAATGCTGCTTTAACTAAAGGGTTTTTTTCTTTCAGACAATAAAAAATTAAAAAATTTAAGATATTAATTTATAATTTAATTTGTTAATAATTGTTTATCAATATTTTATATATCAAGAAATCCTGCCTAGTTCTATTTTTCTAGAGGACTGCATGACAAATTTCTTTAATAACTGATTGACAGGCTGATCTAAAAGAGGGTCTTTTTCAATAATTATATTTGCAAGCTTATTTGCAGCTAATAATATTGCCTCATCGCTCTTGATATCCGCAATTGCCAATTCATAAAGCCCGCTTTGTTTTGTGCCGCTAAGGTCACCAGGTCCTCTCAGGCGAAGATCTTCTTCAGCGATTTTGAATCCATCTTGTGTTTCACACATAATCTTCATTCTAGCCTGACTATCCCGGCCGATATGATCAGCACTCATCAAAATGCAATAAGACTGATCAGATCCTCTACCTACTCTACCCCGTAACTGATGAAGTTGAGAAAGACCAAATCTTTCTGCATTTTCAATTACCATTACTGTTGCATTGGGAACATTAACTCCAACTTCAATAACTGTAGTTGCAACCATAATATTTGATCGACCATCTACAAATCTTTTCATTTCCATTTCTTTATCCGCCGGTTTTAATTTACCATGTACAACACTAATCTGATATTGCGGCAACGGAAAATATTCTAATAATTTTTCATAACCCAATTGCAGGTTTTCAATATCCAATACTTCTGATTCTTCAATTAATGGATATACTATATATACTTGTCTGCTTGATTGAATTTCCTCCTTCATAAATTTATATAGGTCCATTCTATGCCTATCCTTAATATGTCGGGTTATAATATCTTTTCGACCCGGCGGCAATTCATCAATAATCGATACATCAAGATCTCCATATTGTGTCATGGCAAGTGTTCTGGGAATCGGGGTTGCAGACATTATCAATACATGTGGCATAAGTTGCTTTGACTTGGCCCAAAGTTTAGCGCGTTGCTCTACGCCGAATCTATGCTGCTCATCTATTACGACGAGACCAAGATTATTAAACTGAACAGAATCTTCAATTACAGCATGAGTTCCTACTAAAATATTAAGGGTTCCGGCTTGCAGATCTTCCAATATTTTATTTCGTTCTTTTCCTTTTATGGATCCTGTTAGAATATTTATTTTAATTGTAGTATTTGATAACAATTCATTGAGTCCTTGAAAATGTTGCTTGGCTAATATTTCTGTAGGAGCCATAAGACAAGATTGATAACCGTTCCCATGCGCTATGAGCATTATAAGCAGCGCGACAATTGTTTTACCACTCCCTACGTCGCCTTGCAACAATCGATTCATCTGCTTCCCGGATCGCAAATCAGTATGTATTTCTTTTATGACTCTCTTTTGTGCATTGGTTAACTGAAAAGGAAGAAGGTGATTATAAAAATTAGTAAATGATTCTCCTGCGGAATTCCACAAGAACCCTTGTTGAAAATTTTTTCGTTTCGATTTATTATATGCAAGGTTTAATTGAAATTTAAATAGTTCTTCAAATTTGAATCGATTCTGTGCACTTTCAATTTGTTGAAGTGTATTTGGACTATGTATATTTTTTAAAGACGTATTTCTACTTTCAAGTCGATACTTATCAATTATATAGGGTGGCAGATTTTCCTGAATATCTTCGAAAATAAAATTCTGAACCAATTGTTCTGTAATCCTGGCAATGGCCCTACTGTTTAATCCTTTTTGAATTAATTTTTCAGTTGTTGAATAAACGGGAATAAATTTTTGCTTTGATTCAATCTCATTGAGATTGTCCAACGCTTCAACTTCAGGATGAGGTAAGCTTAATCCATATGCTTGATTTTGAACTTTTCCAAAGACTAAAAATTCTTTACCCGGAATCAATTTATCTTTAACCCATGCATGAGAACGAAACCATACCAGATCAATATTCCCTGTATCATCACTTGCCTTAATTACTAATACTTTAAATTTTCGCGAACCCTGCTCAGTCAATTTGATAATCCTAAGTTTTAGAAATACCCATTCTCCATCTGCGTTTAAATCTTTAACCTTATTAAATTGCGTACGATCTATATATCGAAATGGGAAATGAAAAAGCAATTGCTCAACCGTAGAAATTTGTAGTTCCTTACGAAGTAACTCAGCTTTTGCAGGTCCAACTCCTTTGATGTACTCTATAGAACTATCCGGCTTAAGAAAAGACATAGCACAAAATAAGGAATAAATTTCTACATTTCAGTTTGTATGAATTTTAGTTTATCAAAAAATGACTTGAAATAGTTGAATAATTCATCCTTTTCTCAATTTCCTATTAAAGCTTGATTTATAAATCATATTAAAAATTAATTTAATATGTATATTGCAATTTATTTATTGAAAAGTCCTTGATTTTTCAACTTTTTCAGATCTTTTTCCTTACTTAACTATTCTACTTCAAACCCATGGAATCCATTCGACAAAAACAGGTTGCAGAGTTAATAAGAAGGCAATTCAGCATGGTATTGACTGCAGAAGGTCAGTACATTTATGGAAATGAGGGACTGGTTACAGTAACCGATGTAAAAATGAGCCCTGATCTTGGCCTTGCAAAAATCTATCTGAGTGTCTTTAACTTCCTGAATAAGCAAGAAATTATTCTCTTGATGGAAGGAAGTTCGTCTAAATTAAAACAAGCTCTATATTCAAAAATTGGGAAGCAACTCCGAATTATGCCGGACCTGCGATACTATCTGGATGATTCTCTTGATGAAGCTCAAAAGATGGACCAGCTTTTTAAGAAATTGCATGATGAAAAACAGTTTGGAGAAGAGTAGGCTTGAAGGTCTTACAAAAATTCGGCTATTAATTGAAATTATATTGCATTCCTATTCCAAAGCTCTTAGTAGTGAATTTATGACCTATAGGCCCAAATCCATATGTTTCTAACATTTTACTATAACTAGCCTGTGCGCTTAAACTAAAATAGTCAAGTATCTTATAGCTAAGTCTTACTCCACCTATCAAGTTTGTAAAAGAATTTCCACTTAGGGTGTGGTCATTGCTAATTCCATTATTGAAGTCTATATTGATATACTTTATTGACTCATTTGGGTCATAATAAATTCTTCTTGTATCCTGGATTGATTCTTTTCTTACTGTAAATTCTGCATCATTGCATAATGTAACACTCATCCCTCCAAATGCAGTTAAATCAAGTTTTGGGATTGAAAATAATTTTCTATGCAGAATGAGAGGTAATTCAGTTAATTTAAATGAAAGACGGCTTACTTCATCAATAGTGACTGATTCTCCAAAATTTTCAAAATTCAAATAATCACTCATTTCATAATCCAAAGAATAGATGTTCAAACCCGTTTCAACGATCCATTTATCAAAATTAAGATTGATCCCGATTTTCTTATTTATAGAATTTGTTAAAAAACTTTTACGGTTAACATAATCAGGAATATTTTTTGCAACTCCAACAGAAACTACATTTAATCCACTCGCTAAGTCCAGCCAAAAAAAGCGACTGACCGGCTTTTTAGAAACTAAAACTTTCACTGGCAAGGCCTCAGAATTTTCTTTCTTTTCGATCTTTTTTTCAACATTCTCCTTATTTTCAACTGCAGGTGGATCTTTAGATTCTAAGGAGATTCCGTCAGCAGAATTTGTTTTACTTTCACTTTTAACAATTTCGGAAGTATTATTAGCAGTATCAATATTAGGAATTACATTACTGGTTGTAAAAGAAGCTTCTGAAGGTTTAGGATCAATTACAACAATTGTTGTCTTATTATAATTGTCAGCTTTTTTATCATCAGTTGGAGATACTATCCTGCTGTTATTTGGTTTTGCTTTTCGAGATCCTTTGCTAAGTATTTTATTTTTAGGTACAGAAGCTCCCCCGGATTGATTTACATTGGTATGATTTAAATCTTGATTTGAAATAGAATTATTTGACAATAATCCTTTAACCGGTTCTACACTTTCTTTTACATCTTTAGTACTGTTATTGTTCTTGTTATTCTCAGCAATATAAGTTGAAGTGGATTTACCATCATTTCGCATTAATGGTTCTGCTATATAATTAATAGTCCAGAATAACAACAAAAGCACTAGTACTTCAGTAATTCGTGTTCCTACAATCTTATTTCTTCTTTCTCGTACAAGTTGTAGTTTTGATTGAAACAGCTCCCAGTTCGCATCAACATCAAGTACCTTAGCATTTCGCAATGTTGATTTAATATGTGAATCAAATTGATGATTCTCAATCTCTGTTGTTATTTTCGAGGAGATTTGGTTCCATTCAGCTTCTGCTGGAGGAATAATAGTCTTATCACCGTAAGCTTGTTCCAGTTCGGTAACCTTTCCCTTTATCCAATTATCAAATTCTCTATCCTTCATTTTCTATTCTTAATATTTCCTTTAATTTTTGTCTTGCTTTTACCAGATTAGATCTGGAAGTGCTTTCGTTTATATGAAGAATTTCTGATATTTCTTTATGTGAATACCCATCTATGATATGTAAGTTGAAAACCGCCCTGTACGCATTGGGTAATTGTTGGATAGCTTTCATTATTTCATCCAGTCGCATCTGATCAAGTGCTGACATATCTGATTGTGCCATTGTTCTTGCTTCTTCCAGATCTGAGTGATACCTTTTGCTTTCTTTTCTAAAATGATCGATGCATGAATTAACAGTAATTCTTTTCATCCATGCGTTTAGAAGAGTACCCGCTTCATAAGTATGGATCTTGTTGAAAATTTTCAAAAAAGAGTCATGAAGGAGGTCAATTGCCTCATCTTTCGAACTGGTATATCGAAGACAGATGGCATACATAATACCATAGTTTTCTTCATACAGTTTTTGCATTGCCCATGATTCTTTTCGAATACAGGCCTGAATTAATTCTAATTCGCTACTTACTACTCCAATCGTGATGCCCATAAGACATAGATTTGTATCAATAACGCTAAATTACATCCTTTCGCTGCCCTGAAAACAGGTTTTTTAGGTAGATTTCTGAAATGAGCCCAAAGGAGATGGTTTTTTAAACCTTTTATGGCCAAAAAGCTTTTAAATATGTACTTTTCGCAGAATGTTAAGGGAGATTATTAGAATCACAGATCCGGAATTGGCCGTCAGATTTTTTACCTTAGGGATCTACCCGGGTAAATTTATCGAAATTATCAGAAGAGCTCCCTTTGGCGGTGCTTTATATGTTCAGGTAGATCAGTCATTCTTTGTTCTCCGAAAAAAAGAGTGGGAAGCCTTAGAAACGAAGCCCGTCCAACTGTAATGAAAAAACTTCAGAACATTGCGATTGTCGGCAATCCTAACAGCGGCAAATCAACAATCTTTAACCTGCTAACTGGCTTAGACCAAAAAGTGGGGAACTTCGCAGGCGTTACCGTTGAAAAACTTGAAGGAAATTTTATAAGTTTTAATAAAGAGAAAATTCTCTTAACTGATCTACCCGGTGCTTATAGTCTCCACACCACTTCTAAAGACGAACAGATTCTTAGTAAATGCCTTATATATCGGGATGAGAGCAAACCGATTGATGGAATAATTTATGTTGCTGATCTTCGATACTTGCATCAACAATTGTTGCTTTTAACTCAAATCCTGGATCTTAATTATCCTACATTTATTGTTCTTAGTAACAAAGATCATGTTAGTGAAGAGCTTGCTCAGAAATGGCAACATTTTATTCAACAAAAGACACAATGTATTACTCATGCAATGAGCGCTAGAAAAGCGTATAGCATTATTCAGTTAAAAGAAAAACTCAATAATTTTATTGAACAAGAACATGATCTGGTTCAGAGGAAAAATATTTATCAAGTTCCGGAAGAATTTAAATTCTCTGTAAATGAATTCAAAAAAAATAATCACTCCAGATCTGATTATCATGCATTATTACAATGGCTTGAAACGGATTCTACAAAAAACAATTCGTCGAAATTAGAAAAGCCCTTGTTGATCAGACAACAAATAGCGGAAACCATGTCTCGATATTCTTTAATAGAAAATTGGGAATCACAAATTAAATATCAAGACAAACAATATGCGAATACCTTCAGTAAAAAATTAGACAACATACTTACCCACCCGATATGGGGATTAGGAATCTTTTTTATTGTCATGTTTTTGGTATTCCAAATAATGTACTCATGGGCGGAATTTCCAATGACAGCCATAGAGAATGCATTTGCATATTCTTCTGAATCGTTAAAGAATTTATTGCCACAACATTGGTTTGCTCAATTGCTAACAGAAGGCATTATTCCTGGATTAGCAGGTGTTATGGTTTTTATTCCTCAAATCGTCTTTTTGTTTCTCATGCTTACTTTATTGGATGAAGCAGGATATATGACAAGGGTCGTATATCTGCTAGATCACCTTTTAAGCAAATTTGGATTAAATGGTAGATCAATTATTGGTTTGGTTTCAGGAGCAGCTTGTGCCATTCCTGCTATCATGTCAACGAGAAGTATTTATAATCGCAAAGAAAGATTCATTACAAGCTTTGTCATTCCACTAATTCCATGTTCTGCAAGAATCCCAGTTTACACCGCTTTGATAGGCTTTGTAGTTGCTCCGGAAAAGGTACTCGGAATTTTCAATCTTCAGGGTCTTGTTTTTATGGGATTATACCTTTTGGGTATCGGTACAGCCTTACTGATTGCTTATGCTCTGCACAAATTCATTCCTGATACTGATCAATCTTTTCTAATAATGCAATTACCCGATTACCAATTACCACATTACAAGCAGGTATTGACAACAGTTATAAACAAAGTCAAAGCTTTCGTAATCGAAGCAGGGAAAGTGATCATGGTCATTTCAGTTTTACTTTGGTTTCTTTCAAGTTTCAGTTGGCCAGGCGAATTTGAAAAAATTGAACAAATTGTAAGCAAAGAGGAAAAATATATCTCGTTATCTGATGAGGAAAAATCAGCAACACTGGAAGCGTACAAATTAGAGCATTCATTTGCAGGAAAAATCGGTAAACTCATTGAGCCTGCAATAGAACCATTGGGATTTGACTGGAAAATCGGAATCTCATTAATCACTTCATTTGCAGCCAGAGAAGTATTTGTAGGTACAATGAGTACAATTTATAGCATCGGGAATAACAGCGATGAAGTCAAACTGAGAGAAGTTCTTAACTCTGTTAAAAGACCTGACGGTACTGCATTTTTCAATTTCAAGACTTCGCTATCATTAATAATATTCTATGCTTTTGCTTTGCAATGCATGAGCACAATGGCTGTTATGAAAAGGGAAACCGGTGGATGGAAAATACCTATTTTACAATTTGTGTTGTTTGGACTATTAGCGTATCTGGCAAGTCTGATGATTTATCAATTATTCTAAATCACAAATAGAAACTACAGCAATCTTTTATTAATACTTTATTCGCCTTAGACCTTGAAGAAAATGGCAAGAGATTTTACTTTGGCATTAGTACATCCGGTGATGGCTCTACCTTATATACAAGGTATTCGGTATCTCCGATAAAGAATAACTTCACATATTTTTGTTTATAATACAGGCTTACTTTTTGGCCTATTTCAGAAGCCTTCTCAATCTGCTTTGCAACTTCTTTATCAGGAACTGAAAATGTCCAGATATTTAGTGAAGTGCTTCCGGGAACTGTATTTACTTGTGGAAAACCAAAGTTTAATTCTCCCTCATAGGTTTTGAATATATATCCTTTTCTGCTAATTTTAACAACGTATCCGGTTCGAATTCCATCACTAAAATTTGCAAACAACATAAAACAAAGCCACGCAATAAACAGAAGGAAAGAAATTAAAAGCATTCTTTTGATCCATTTCCAGGTCGTTCTTCCTGCTTGAGCAGCACTTTCTCTGATATCCATTATTTATGATTAATTAACACTGCAAATTTACCTAAGTTTTTCACAATGCCTTTAAATATTATTACCTTAGATTTGCCTCATAAAACTTCCATCTGAATAAAAACTTAACTTCCACCATTGCTGCAATTGCAACCGCTCAAGGAATTTCGGGTATTGGAATTATTAGAGTAAGTGGTCCGGATGCAATTCTTATTTGTTCGCAAATATTTGAAGGCAAAAATCTAATGTCTTCTGAAGCATCCAGAATGCATTTTGGAAAATTGCACGACTCCAATAATAAGATAATTGATGAGGTCCTGGTTTCGATTTTTAGAAATCCACATTCTTATACCGGAGAAGATGTTGTTGAAATCAATTGTCACGGATCATATTACATCCTCAATGAAGTCCTTCAACTTTTAGTCAGCAATGGCGCAACGCTTGCAGAACCCGGTGAATTTACGCAGAGAGCTTTTCTAAATGGTAAAATGGATTTAAGTCAGGCTGAAGCTGTTGCAGATCTTATTCATTCGGAAACAGAATTCCAGCATCGCTTTGCAATAAATCAGATGCGTGGAGGCATAAAAGATAATATTGCAGAGTTAAGAAGTGCATTAATTGATTTTGCAAGTCTTATCGAATTAGAATTGGATTTTAGTGAAGAAGATGTAGAGTTCGCAAACAGAACCAAATTAATTCAATTAATAAAAGATATAAGGATCAGAATACAAGAATTAACGCAAAGCTTTACTTTAGGCAATGCTGTAAAATATGGAATCAGTACTGTCATTGCAGGAAAACCAAATGCAGGAAAATCAACCTTGCTAAATGCATTACTCAATGAAGAAAGAGCAATAGTTTCTGAAATCGCAGGAACTACAAGAGACACTATAGAAGAAAAAATAAATATTCAGGGAATCTTGTTTCGACTCATTGATACAGCAGGAATCCGCACTACTGAAGATACAATAGAAAAAATGGGTGTAGAAAGAAGCCTTGAAAAAATTCAAACTTCTTCCATTCTGATTTATGTTGCCGACATAACCCAATCTTCAAAAGATCAAATTGTATCGGATATTCTAAACTATAAATCAGAAAATCAAGAAGTGATTCTATTGGCTAACAAGATGGACCTATATTATACTTTCGACTCTTCAACTTTAGCTACTGAATATATTCCAAAAGAAAACATTATCCCCTGTTCAGCTAAAAATAAGATGAACATTGATTTTTTAAAACAAAGATTATTTGAGCTTGCAGTAAAAAACCAATCGATTCAAAATACAAGTATAGTCGTTAACTCAAGACACCGATCTCATTTATTACAAGCTGATCAAGAACTCCAACTTGCCGAATCAGGATTAAGTTCCGGACTTGAAACCGATTTAATAGCCCAATCCCTGCGTCGTACAATTTATGAATTGGGATCTGTAACCGGCAATGTTTCATCGGACGAGATTTTGGGTAATATTTTTGGAAGGTTCTGTATCGGAAAGTAATCTACTTTCTTTTATTTGTTAAGTGCCTGTTTTTGTTAGCTTTATAGCTAATTATTCTTCTCTTTTTTGTTGCCCAACTACTATTATTTGCTTATCTTTGTTGCCCAGTTGTTGCCCAAATTGCATTTTTGTTGCCCAACATCTATAAAGTTGCCCTTTGGCGAAATAATGCACCATACAGCACCACTTGGCTACAAGTAGCACCATAAAGCACTAAATAGTATAATGAGTAGTAATATTAAAATACCTAAATTTTGCACCTTTTGCGGTCAGGCTTTTGTTGCCCAAAAAACCACTACAAGGTTTTGTGGCCATACTTGTGCAAGTAGAGCCCACAAACAAAGAGTAAGAGAAAAGAAAGTTCAAGATACCTTAAATGACCAGATCAAAGATATTACTTCAGAGAATCTAAATGCATTCCGTGCCTTGCCTGTTCAAACCACAAATTTTATTAATCTACGTGATAAAGATTTTCTAAGTATTCAAGAAGCTTCTATTTTGTTAGGTACAAGCCGATGGACCATTCAGCGAATGATTAAAAGTAATCGTTTGCCTGTGGCAAAGCTGGGTGATAGAACCATTATTAAAAGAGCATCAATCGATAATTTATTTAACCAATAAAAGATAAGAAATGAAAGTAACATTAAGACAACGACTCAAAGGCGATAAGATAAGCCTTTATTTAGAGTACTATGCCGATGGTAAACGCCAGTATGAATATTTGAATTTGTACTTAACACCCGACCCTGAAAAAGGTAAGCTGACCAATGCAGTAAAAGAAGAAAATAAAAAGATGCTGGCATTAGCTGAAACCATTCGCAGTAAAAGACATTTGGAAATTCAAAATAGCACATATGATTTCCACGATAAGGAAAAATTAAAAACATACTTTATTATGTATATGGAATCTTTGGCTGAAAAACGTAAAGACAGCAAAGGGAATTACGGTAATTGGGATAGTACCATTAAGCACTTAAAAATGTATTGCCCAAGAGATATTCAGTTTAACCAAATCAATAAAGCTTTTGTAGATGGTTTTAGAGAATACTTGCAGAAGGATGCAAAATCAAAAACTAAAAAAGCTATTTCAACCAATACTAAGTATAGCTATTTTAACAAATTTAGAGCAGCATTAAAACAAGCTGTAAGGGATGGAATAATAAAAACCAACCCAGCCGAAATGGTAGAAGGTTTACCACAAGGCGAGCCGGTAAGAGAGTTTTTGACTTTGGAAGAAGTAAAATCATTAGCAAGAACTGAATGTGCAAATGCCCTAATGAAACAAACATTTCTTTTTGCTTGCCTTACAGGCTTACGTTTTAGCGATATTCAAAAATTAAAATGGTCTGAAATGCAGCAGTCCGAAGAACTGGGGCATTATATTCGTTTTACCCAGCAAAAAACTAAAGGCTCTGAAACGTTACCAATATCAGATGAAGCGTTTAGTTTGATTACCACTGAAAAAGGCAAACCTGATGATTTAGTTTTTCCTGATATGCTTTATTCAGATAGTAGAAATGTGGATCTACATAGATGGATGATAAAAGCAGGAATTGAAAAACACATTACATTCCATTGCAGTCGTCATACTTACGCCACTTTGCAATTAACTTTGGGTACTGATATTTTTACTGTAAGCAAGTTACTTGGCCATAGACATTTGAAAACAACACAGATTTATGCTAATGTAATTGATGAAAAGAAAACTGTTGCAGCTAACAAAATTAAAATAGGACTATGAACTCAAAAATTCTAAATAGTATTTATTATGGTGAACTAAAGCCCTGGCTAATTACTTTTGATGATGAAAGGGAATTGAAGGAAACCATTAGGGCAGTCAGCAAAATGCCTTTTGCTTCCATATCCGATTACGAAAATCGTTTGAAGGTTTTATTGCAACAGTTGCCACGTTTACAGCAAAGCTTTAGTGCTTTGAAATTGCAAATATTGCAGCCACTCCATTATGCAACTTCGTTGCCAGAGCCTTCATCCCTACCACAGCATTTTTTCAAAGCAATAATTGAAGCAGAGAAAATCAGATATTATAATGAAACCCTTGCCAATCCATTTATAAAAGATAATGCTTTAGATGTTCCTTACCAAATAGGCGAAAAATCTTTAAAAGGCATTGCCATTTTAGCCAACGAGTTGAATAGTGAATTGGCACAAAAAGAATTTGAAGCAAACGACCTAACTTATTTCTCACTTTTATATTTACGTAATTCATTAATCGAATTATATTTTTCTATTCAAGATTCATTTAGTGCTTATCTATCTGATGTTTATGAAAATATAGATGATTTCTATTTATATAATATGGATGATGATACTGACAAAATAGTTTTAAAGCAACTCTCTATTGGCAGCACTAATTTTCCATCACATATTAAACATTCAACTGAAAAACAAAAACTTTCCTTTGGTTGGAAACATAATTCTATCAGCAGTCTTGAAGGTTTATTTAATGATCTATGTATCGATTATACATTTTTAATTGAAACAAATACACCTATTGACACTCTGATAATTCTACTTACTTCAAAAGATATTAAACCAGGCGAACATTTAATTTATTTAGGTTGCCCTACAACCCTATTTGTTTTTGTAATGGACAACCTTAGTAAGCATTTTCAAAGACTTACACCTACCAATATTGTTGCATCAAAATCTTTTATAACTAAAACCAATAAAGAACCAATCAAAGCGGACAATTACTATAAAACAAGTAGTAAAAGCAAAATAAAAGAAGAAACTAAAGAAGCAATTTTGGACTTAATTCAAAAATATTTCCCTTAAAAAGGTTCAGGTAAGGTTCAGGTTTATTCCGTTTACTGAACCATCCAGCCAACCTGAACCTTTTGCCCCTGCTGCATTTTAGAATTTTGACATCGTAATAAAAAATATTTTACGATGATACCAGAAAATTTAATTCTCGACAAGCTCACAGAAATAGCTTCAAAGCTAGACGAGCAAAACTTACTGCAAAAAACAGTATTGAACTTTAGCGAAACTTGCAAATATTTAGATGTAAGTGAATCGCATTTGTACAAACTTACCAGTACAAAACAAATCCCCCATTTCTGCCCTCAAGGCAAAAAACTCTATTTCAAACGTATCGAGTTAGACGATTGGTTACAACGTAACCGTCAATCATCTACCGATGAAATTGACAAATTGGCTACTGAGTACATTCTCAGAAACAAACGCAAATAGATTTTTTAACCGAAAAGAAAGTAAAGAAATGGCATCAAGTACCATATTTAAAAACTTTACTATCCCAGTAGAAAAAAAATCTCTATTGATGATAGGTAAGGATATTATTTCCGATAAATACAAAGCGGAAGTAGAAGAAATCCGCAATCTTATTGCACAAGGCAATAAGGAAGCGGCCAGCGAAAAGAAAAAGCAATTACTTGCTTTTACGCCTTCGGCTGTATTTTCAGAAAAAAGGCAAATGCCTTTTCTCGAAATGTACAGTGGCTTTGTACATCTTGATTTTGACAAGCTCACACCTGAACAGCTACATTCAGCTAAACAGAAAATTTCAGAAATACCCTATACGCATCTTTGCTTTATTAGTCCCAGCGGTAATGGATTAAAGGTATTTGTAGAAGTAGATACCGAAGTAGAGCTTCACGAAACAGCTTATGCACAAGTGATGCAATTTTACGAAGAAGCAACAGGGCTAAAGGCTGATGAAAAATGCAAAGATGTTACAAGGCTTTGCTTTATGAGCTACGACCCCGAAGCCTATCGTACCATTGAAAACAAGAAATTTATAGTAGATGCAGTGGCAAAGCCCATTAAGGAAACTTTTGAACCTGCTAAAGTTTCCATAGTTCCGCCAAAGGCTGCACCATTAGACTTGTCTATTGACTTTATTTTCAATCAACAAATTCAATTTACCAATAATAAAACCCAATATACAGATGGCAACCGCAACAATTATATTTATCAGCTTGCATCTAATTGCAATAGATCTGGTTTATCGCAATCCGATACTGAAATACTATGTAGTCAGCATTTTGATTTACCTAAAAGAGAAATTCAAGAAACAGTAAAAAGTGCTTACGATAAGCATACACAGGAATTTGCAAAGTTTGCAAAGTCTGCAAAACTGCAAAGTCCAAATATTCCAAATCCTACTATTAATGACGTAGATGACGATTTACAAGACTTTTTAAAAAACACTCCAACTATTCCCGATGAAGTATTTGAGCTTCTGCCTGACATTCTAAAACAAGGTTCATTTGCGTTTGATGACCGAAGAAAACGAGATGTGTTTTTTACTGGGGCTATTGCGATCCTTAGCGGATGCCTGCCCAAAGTTACAGGTATTTACCACCAAGAAAGAGTTTACACCCACCTATACACCTTCATTATTGCACCACCAGCAAGTGGTAAAGGAGTATTAAAAAACGCTAAAAGATTGGCGGATAAACACCACCAAAAGGTACTGGAACAAAGCCGAGCAGAACAAGCAAAGTATGATGCCGAAATGATAGACTTTAAAAATGAAACTCGTAATAAGAAAAAAGGAGATGCACCACCAGAGCAACCCGAAAAGCCAGCTTTCAAAATTGTATTCATTCCTGCTGATAGCAGTCATTCACGAATGATTGAACACTTACAAATGAACGATGGACAAGGCATAATTTGCGAAACCGAAGCCGATACAATGAGTGGTGCAAAAAAACAAGATTGGGGGGATTATTCGCCAGCCCTACGGTCTGCCTTTCATCACGAAAAAATTACATTTACTCGTAAAACCAATAATGAGTATATCGAAATTAACGAACCACGTTTGGCAGTCGCCCTTTCAGGTACTCCTGCCCAGGCTCCCAAGCTCATTTCTTCTGCTGAAGATGGTTTGTTTAGTCGATTTTTGTTCTATGCCTTTAAAAATGATATACTTTGGCAAGACCCTTCACCTATTGGCAAAACCGTTGTATATAATGACCATTTTGAAGCCTTATCCAGCCAAGTTTTAGACTTGATAGGCTTCTTAGACCAGTCACCTACTGAAATTCATTTAACAGCTCAGCAATGGCAAATACTCAATACAACCTTTGCAAAAATGCTGAGTGATGTTACCACATTCACTAGCGAAGAAGCTTCAGGAATTGTATTTCGTTTGGGTTTAGTGATGTATCGAATATGTATGATATTTACAGCATTACGGAAGTTTGAAAATGGTGAGCTTAACAGTAATTACACTTGTACAGATGAAGATTTCAATATTGCTTTGCAAGTTGTTAAAACCTACCTTTCACATAGTATTTTAATGTTCAACAACTTACCCAAGCAAGGTGATAATATGACCTTTGTGGGTGGCGACCACAAACGTAAATTCTTTGATGCTTTGCCCAAAGAATTTACACGAAAAGAAGCCGTAGCTATTGGCTCTACTTTTAAACTTTCCCCACGAAGTGTGGATGATGTGCTAAAAATGGCACTTGACCATACCCTTAGTAAACCTAAGGCTGGTTTGTATCAAAAAATCTAAAGACTTTTTGCACTTTGCAAACTTTGCAAGTTTTGCACAATAACACATTTAGTTGTTTTTATTTTCTTATATTTGCCAATATTTGACAAGTCAATAAATAAACGATGGAATCTCAGTTTGGTGATAAGATAAGAACACTAAGAGAGTTACAAAATTTGTATCTCCGACAGGTAGCCCCATTGCTCGAAATGGACACTGCTCAACTAAGCAAAATAGAAAAAGGGCTTCGCCAGTTAAAGAGAGAGCAATTGCCTATTTTGGCAAAAATCCTAAATGCCGATAAAACAGAATTAGAAACGCTTTGGCTTGCCGACCAGCTTATGCAATTGGTTAAAGACGAACCCACAGCAGACGAAGCATTAAAATCAGTATCAAAACAAATAAGGAAAAAATAATAATTGGCATCAAAACTCTGATCTAACTTTTTAAGAGTTAAACAAAAAGATAAAAATCAAATATGACAAGCATAGCACAAAGAGCAGAATTACAAGCTAAAATATGGAGAATAGCCAACGATGTACGTGGCTCAGTTGATGGTTGGGATTTCAAACAGTTTGTGTTAGGTACACTGTTCTATCGCTTCATTAGTGAAAATTTCACCAATTATATTGAAGGTGGTGATGATAATATTGATTATTCAAAATTATCAGATGAAGTAATAACACCAGAAATTAAAGACGATGCAATTAAAACAAAGGGGTATTTCATATATCCCAGTCAACTTTTTGTAAATGTTGCCAAAGCTGCAAATACAAACGCCAATCTTAATACAGATTTAAAAGCCATTTTTGATGCTATTGAAAGTTCTGCAAACGGCTATCCATCCGAACCAGATATAAAAGGATTATTTGCTGATTTTGATACAACAAGTACACGTTTAGGTAATACAGTTGAAAATAAAAACCTTCGTTTAGCATCCGTTTTGAAAGGGGTAGAAGAATTGAATTTTGGAAATTTTGAAGATAACGAAATAGAACTTTTTGGCGATGCCTATGAATTTTTAATCGGCAATTATGCATCCAATGCGGGGAAATCAGGAGGTGAATTTTTTACACCAGTACACGTATCTAAACTCATTGCACAATTAGCAATGCACAAGCAAGAAAAAGTTAATAAGATATATGACCCTGCTGCTGGTTCAGGCTCATTATTGTTACAAGCCAAAAAACATTTTGACAATCATATTATTGAAGAAGGCTTTTATGGGCAGGAAGTGAACCACACAACCTACAACCTTGCTCGTATGAACATGTTTTTACATAACATTAATTATGATAAGTTTAATATTGCTTTGGGCAATACACTAGAAAGCCCTCACTTTGGCGATGAAAAACCTTTTGATGCCATTGTTTCTAATCCACCTTATTCTATAAAATGGAAAGGTGACGAAGACCCAACGCTTATTAATGATGATCGTTTTGCCCCAGCTGGCGTATTAGCTCCTAAATCAAAAGCAGATTTTGCTTTTGTGTTACATTGCCTCAGTTATCTATCTAGCAAAGGCAGAGCAGCCCTTGTTTGTTTCCCTGGTATTTTTTATCGTGGTGGTGCAGAACAGAAAATCAGAAAGTATTTAGTAGATAACAACTTTGTAGAAACTATTATCTCATTAGCACCTAACTTATTTTATGGTACACCTATAGCAGTAACAATTCTTGTTCTATCAAAACATAAAACAGAAAATAAAACACAGTTTATTGATGCAAGTGGTGAAGATTTCTTTAAAAAGGTAACCAATAATAATGAGCTTACCGATGACCATGTAAAGAAAATCATTGATATGTTCGATAATAAAGAAAATGTGGAGTATGTGGCAAAAACTATCGATAATTCTAAGATTTCAGAAAACGATTACAACCTATCTGTAAGTTCCTATGTAGTATCAAAAGATATTCGAGAGAAATTTGATATAGTTGATTTGAATAGGGAAGTTTCAAAAACGGTGGCGAAGATAGATTTACTTCGGTCTGATATTGATTCAATAATTAAAGAAATTGAGGCATGAGCTATTTAGAAAAATTATTAGATAACATTCATATTGAATGGGGTGTTTTAGGTGATTATGCTGATTATGAACAGCCAACTAAATACCTTGTGGAGTCAAACAATTATAATGAAAAATATAATATTCCAGTATTGACTGCTGGTAAAACCTTTATTCTTGGATATACTGATGAAAAAGAAGGTATTTATAATGCAACACAAAATCCAGTAATAATTTTTGATGATTTCACTACTGCCAATAAATGGGTTGATTTTGATTTTAAAGCAAAATCTTCTGCAATGAAGATGATAACTTCAAAAGATGAATCGAAAGCATTATTAAAATATATTTATTATTGGCTCAATACTTTACCAAGTGGCTTGGTTAATAGTGACCATAAAAGACAATGGATTAGCAATTACTCAAATAAACAAATTCCAATCCCTCCACTAAAAATTCAAAAAGAAATAGTTCGTATTCTAGACAAATTTACGGAGCTTACAGCGGAGCTTACAGCGGAGCTTACAGCTCGTAAAAACCAATATTCCTTTTATAAAGAACAGTTGTTTAGTTTTAATGAAGTGGAAATTGTTAGAGAACCATTAGGTGTAATTGGAGAATTTCAAAGAGGTAAACGATTTGTAAAAGATGATATGATTGCAGAAGGTGTACCCTGCATTCATTATGGTGAGATGTACACCTATTTCGGAACTTGGGCAAACAAAAGTAAGTCATTTCTAAGTGAGGAGTTAGTAGAAAATAAAAACCTACGAATTGCCGAATATGGGGATGTTGTTATAGTTGCTGCTGGAGAAACTATTGAAGATATTGGAATGGGAACTGCTTGGTTAGGCAATGAAGGTGTAGTAATACATGATGCTTGTTTTTCATACAGAAGCCATCTAAACCCTAAGTATGTTGCTTATTTTACACGAACTAAGCAATTCCACGACCAAATTAAAAAGCATATTTCTTCGGGTAAAATTTCTGCCATTAATGCAAAAGGTTTAGAAAAGGCTATAATACCAGTTCCTTCACGAGAAGAACAAGAACGTATTGTTAATATTCTCGATAAATTCGATATACTCACTACCTCAATTAGCGAAGGTCTGCCGAAAGAGATTGATTTAAGAAAAAAACAGTATGAATATTACCGTGATTTATTGCTAACCTTTCCTAAAAATAATATAGAATCATAACATGGGGCAGTCGTTAATACAAATAGCAGAAACACTCAGAGATGCAGATAAAAAAGTACAATTAATTTATGCTTTTAATGGCTCGGGTAAGACTCGTTTATCACGAGAATTTAAAGCGTTAATAGCTCCCAAAAATCCTGAAGCCGAAGAAGAAGAATCAAAAATCAAGATATTATACTACAATGCATTTACCGAAGATTTATTTTATTGGGATAATGATTTGGATAACGATACTGACAGAAAGTTGAAAATTCAAACCAATAATTATACAAATTACATACTTGTAGAACAAGGACAAGAGCCGAATATAACAAGCCATTTTCAACGCTATACAAACGATAAATTAACCCCTCGTTTTAATGAGCAATTTACTATTAAGGATAAGGATAATAATGATGTAACGATTCCAGCCTTTTCAGAAGTTCGTTTTTCTTTTGAACGTGGTGATGATTCGGGTTCAGACTTTGTAAAAATTTCAAAGGGAGAAGAAAGTTGTTTTATTTGGAGTGTTTTTTATAGTTTATTAGAGCAAACAATCAGTGTATTAAATGTGGCAGAGGTAGCAGACCGAGAAACAGACCAATTCAATGATTTGCAATACGTATTTATAGATGACCCTGTTAGTTCTTTAGATGATAGTCATTTAATAGAATTAGCGGTAAATATTGCTGAGTTAATAAAATCAAGTACTTCTGATTTAAAGTTTATCATCACAACACATAATCCACTATTTTACAATGTAATTTACAATGAATTTAATAGAGTTGCAAAGACTAAAAAGTGGCTTTTGGAAAAGTTGAATGATGGTACTTTTTCAGTGAATGAACTAAAAAATGACTCACCATTCTCTTACCATTTATTTCTTTTATCAGAATTGGAGAAAGCAATACAATCAACAGGTGAAATAAAAAAGTTTCATTTTAATTTTCTCCGAAATATTTTAGAAAAAACCTCCACTTTTCTTGGTTACAATAAATGGGAAGACCTTTTGCCCCAAGAGTCAAGAGAAGCTTATTACAAAAGAATTATAAACCTATCAAGTCATTCAAAACATAATGGTGATGAAATTGCAATTGTTGAAGAAAATGATAAAAGAGTATTAGGTTTTCTGGTAAATGAGGTCAAAAGTATGTATGGCTTCAAATCAATCATTAATAACAACGAAACTGAACAAGATGTCACAATATAATACTATAGCAGAATCAAACAATTTCATTGTGCTGGATAACTATATCAAAGATTCAGCAGTAAATGAGCCACCTGTTGTATATCAAACAGAGGCTGCATTGGAAAGAGAATTTATTCAAGACTTAATCAATCAAGGCTACGAAAACCCTTTGCACCTAAGTACCCAAGAAGCCATGTTAGCGAATGTAAGAGTGCAATTACAATCACTAAACAATGTAACATTTGCTGATACTGAATGGACTCGTTTTGTAGAAGAATATTTAGATAAGCCAAGTGATAACCTTGTGGAAAAAACAAGGAAAATACACGACAATTATATTTATGATTTTGTGTTCGATGATGGGCATATCCAAAATATTTATTTAGTTGATAAAAAAAATATTGCCCGTAACAAAGTGCAAGTAGTTGCACAATTCGAACAAAAAGGTACTAATGCCAATCGTTATGATGTAACTATATTGGTAAATGGCCTACCGCTGGTGCAAGTAGAACTGAAAAAACGTGGAGTTGCTATTCGGGAAGCTTTTAACCAAGTGCATAGATACTCTAAAGAAAGTTTCAATAGCAAAAACTCACTGTATAAATACATACAGATTTTTGTCATTTCCAATGGAACGGACAGTCGCTATTTTGCCAATACCGTTGAGCGAAATAAAAACAGCTTTGATTTTACTATGAACTGGGCAAAGGCTGACAATAGCCTTATTAAAGACCTGAAAGATTTTACAACCACCTTTTTTCAGAAACATACATTATTAAATGTATTGCTCACCTATTCTGTTTTTGACACGAGTGATGTACTGCTTGTTATGCGACCTTATCAGATTGCAGCAACAGAAAGGATGTTATGGAAAATTGCTAGTTCTTATCAAAGCAAAAAATGGTCAGACACCGAAGGTGGTGGTTATATTTGGCATACTACAGGTTCAGGCAAAACATTGACAAGTTTTAAAGCAGCAAGATTAGCTACCCAACTTGACTTTATTGATAAAGTTTTCTTTGTAGTAGACCGTAAAGATTTGGACTTTCAAACCATGAAAGAATACCAACGTTTTTCTCCTGATAGTGTAAACGGTTCCGATAGTACGGCAGGTTTAAAACGAAACATTGAAAAAGAGGATAATAAGATTATTGTAACCACTATTCAAAAATTGAATAACCTCATGAAAACGGAGAGCGATTTAGCTATATATCAAAAGCAAGTCGTTTTCATTTTTGATGAAGCACACCGTTCTCAATTTGGAGAAGCACAAAAAAACCTGATTAAGAAGTTTAAAAAGTTTTACCAATTTGGTTTTACAGGAACTCCAATATTCCCACAAAATGCTTTAGGTGCCGAAACTACAGCAAGTGTATTTGGTCGAGAATTGCACTCCTACGTTATCACAGATGCTATTAGAGATGAAAAAGTGCTGAAATTCAAAGTTGACTACAATGATGTTAGACCAAAGTTTAAAAGCTTGGAAACTGAAATAGATGAGAAAAAATTAAGTGCAGCAGAAAACAAAAAAGCATTGCTTCACCCTGAACGCATCAAAGAAATTTCCCAATACATCTTACAAAATTTCAGATTAAAAACCCATAGAAATCAAGGAAGTAACAAAGGCTTTAATTCCATGTTTGCAGTAAGTAGTGTTGATGCCGCAAAATGTTATTATGAGGAGTTGAACAATTTGCAAAAAGAGAGCGATAAGCCTTTAAAAATTGCGACAATATTTTCATTTGCTGCCAATGAAGAACAAAGTGCAATCGGTGAAATATTGGATGAAACTTTTGAACCTTCTGCAATGGATAGTAGTTCTAAAGAGTTTTTAACACAAGCAATCAATGATTATAATGCAATGTTCAAAACCAGTTATGGAGTTGACAGCAATGAGTTTCAAAATTATTATCGTGACCTTGCAAAGCGGGTAAAGAACAAAGATATTGACCTAATAATTGTTGTAGGAATGTTTCTAACTGGTTTTGATGCCCCAACACTGAATACACTTTTTGTTGATAAGAATTTGCGATACCACGGTTTAATCCAAGCCTTTTCAAGAACAAATAGAATTTATGATGCCACAAAAACATTTGGCAATATAGTTACCTTCCGTGATTTAGAAAAAGCAACGATTGATGCCATTACACTTTTTGGCGACAGCAATACTAAAAATGTGGTCCTTGAAAAGAGCTACAAAGAATATCTGGAAGGCTTTACCGACATAGTTACAGGTGAAGCACGGAGAGGTTATGTTGAAGTAGTAAAAGAGTTAAATGCTAAATTTCCCAATCCTGACGACATTGTAAAAGAAAAAGACAAAAAGGAATTTGCAAAACTATTTGGAGAGTATTTGCGAGTAGAAAACATCCTCCAGAATTACGATGAATTTAACCACCTCAAAGCATTTCAGGAATTAGACAAAAATGAGCCTGACACTATTGAAGAATTTAAAAAAACTCATTTTTTGACTGATGACGATATTGCCGCAATGCAAAAAATTGAATTACTGAAAGAAAGGACAGTTCAGGATTACCGTTCTACTTACAATGATATTCGTGATTGGTTGAGACGTGAAAAAACGGGGAAAGAAGCAGAAGAATCAACAATTGATTGGGATGATGTAGTGTTTGAAGTGGACTTATTGAAATCACAAGAAATAAACCTTGATTACATTCTTGAATTGATTTTTGAACATAACAAGCAAACTAAAGACAAAGACACCTTAATTACCGAAATCCGTAGGGTTATTCGTGCAAGTGTTGGAAACAGAGCAAAGGAGAGTTTGGTTGTTGATTTTATAAATGAAACAGACCTTGATACCCTTCAAGACAAAGCGAATGTTATAGATTCATTCTTTGCTTATGCTCAAAACAAACAAAAAGTGGAAGCATTAGAATTAATTGAAGATGAAAATTTGAAAGAGGAAGAAGCAAAGCGGTATATAATAGCTTCTTTAAAACGAGAATATGCAAGTGAAAACGGAACTGAGCTTAATGCACTTCTGCCCAAAATGAGCCCTTTAAATCCTCAGTATTTAACAATAAAACAAAGAGTTTTTCAAAAACTAACTTTGTTCATTGAAAAATTTAAAGGTGTAGGTGGGCAACTTTAAATAAGTAGAAAGTAGAATTTAGAAAAGTACATCGAATAATAGAATTGTTAAAATAACTCTTAATAAATTAAATGACATTTAAAAAGAAAAAATAATAAAAATGCAACAGTCTTTACAGCTAAATATTATCCCATTTCTTGCACCTGTTAAGGAAATCACCCTACCTTTTTCAATAGGTAAAAAACAAGGTTTTTATGGTTTGTATTTAGATGAAGAAGTTCTTCAATTAGCTGGTGAAAACATTACACCTGCAATCTTAGAAGAAAATAATAGAATCTATACCGACTTTGGTACGCCAAAAGAAGATTCTTTTTTAATCACAGTTGACATTGCCAAAACCCCAAGCATTGCAATACATTATTTCAAGCATCTAATTTACTCATATTTCCGTAATGGTGTAGCCCATATTATGCAACGCAATTTTACTGATGATATAGAAGTTTGGTTTCTAAATACTGAAGAGAAAAGAAATGAATATAATCTTTATAATAAATTTACGCTAAAAGTAAACTATGCTAATGTAACTGATGGCTTTGAATTGGTAGTGTCTTATGATGGTACTTCAAGAGTAAGTAAAAAAAGTTTGAAAGAAATGCCAGGCTTTGAAACAACTAAGTTACACTTAGTAAACAGCAATGGTTTGGTTAGAACTTGGGAGTATTTAGACCCTCAAGAAAAATTGCATTTAGATAAAATATTCCCAATTATTGGAAATACTTTATATCAAACCTATAGTATAACCTATGAATTACCCGATAACAAAAATCGTTACCCACGTTACTTTAAACCTATAAATGCTTTTTATGAATCCTTTTTAAACAATGATGCATTTAGAGCAATTTTACCGATAGATGCCAATGGTTTTATTAAAAACTATACTGCAACAAGTCATAAGCTATCAGAAACATCTAATCTGTTACAATTTGGAAATGCCAAAGGCGTAGAACCCAAAACAGATTTAAAAACATTAGGTCCTTGCGAACCTATACCACCACCCAACAATGTAGTTTTCTTTTTTATATATCAAAAGGATAGTCAGCCAGATTATTTATTGTTAAAAGATTATTTTGAAAAGGGATATAAAACACATCCTAATTTACAAGACTTTATTTATCAGCCTTTCTATATTGATGAATCTTTAAATATTGTATTTGATAAACTTGAAACTGCCATAACAGATATTTACAATATAATTCATAATCGCAAAAAAGACCCAAATGTCAAGTATTGCATTTTGTACATTACTCCAGTGCCAAAATATGATTCAAATCCACTCAAAAAGGGTTTGTACTTTCGTATGAAAGAAATGTTTTTACACGAAAAATATTACTCACAAGTAATCTATAAAAACAACATTCGTAAATGGGATAAATATAGTAGTAGTTTCAAACAAAATGAATACTTTAATTACTTCTTACCAAATATACAAGCTGCCATTTTAGCAAAATTAGGCGGTGTACCGTGGCGTTTGGATAGGGAAGAAGACAATGAATTAATAATTGGTGTTGGTGCTTTTCGTTGCCATACAAAAAAAACAACTTATTTAGGTTCTGCCTTTTGTTTTGACAATAAAGGTCGTTTCAAAAACTTTACTTGCTTTGGCCAGCAAAACATTGCTGCATTAGTTGGTTCTATTCGTGAAGCTGTGGAAACATTCCATAAAAATAAACCTGAAGCAACAAGAGTAATTATTCACTTCTACAAGGTAATTAGCAACAGAGAGTTAAAACCTATTTTGGATATGCTGTATAATGGGTTAAAGCTACCAGTACCGATTATTGTAGTTTCCATTAATAAAACTGTAAGCAAAGAATTATTAGCATTTGACACTTTAGACAAAGTAAATTTAATGCCATACAGCGGTACATATATTAAAATGGCTGAAAGGCAATATTTACTATTTAATAATACCCGGTATAAGCCCGAAAGTAAGGTTACCGACAAAGAATATCACTTTCCTATAAAAATTAAACTAACCTCCACTCACTTAGAACTTTTAGATGATGAAGCTTTGATTGAAAAATTAATAGATCAAGTTTATCAATTCAGCCGTATGTATTGGAAGTCAGTAAGTCAGCAAAATATACCCGTTACAATTGCCTACCCCGAAATGGTAGCAAATATTTTTTCACATTTCAAGCAGGACTATATTCCAGAGTTTGGAAAAGATAATCTTTGGTTTTTGTAAAAGAATGGTGGACTTAATGGTTAAAATAAAGATTAATACATAAAAAATGAATATTGTGTTTTACTTTTATAGCAATTTATAATTATATTTTCTCGATAAACTAACATTTAAAAGAATGAATAATTTAAGTAAAAAAATTGAATTAATAATAAATGAACCAAGCACCATTTCGTGGTCAAAATTTCTGATGGAAACAATTGTGTCAGTCGTTCTTGGTTTGGCAATTGGTTTCATGGCTACAAATCTAATCTCAACTGCAATTATTGTAGCTATTTTAGTAATACCTCTTATAGTT
>JABFRV010000021.1 GCA_013140975.1 Saprospiraceae bacterium | reverse complement strand
TAAAAATTCCATTCACCAAAAGTTCATTATTAATTGCATTTCTCAATTCAAACTGCACATTCGTTATTTCAATAGGAAGATTGTTAGAAATTTTCACATCAATCTTTCCATCATCAAGGCTCATGGAAGTAAAAATTGTATCCGCATTATATTCTATTTTTGGAACCGCTAATGGTCCAATTGCAGGAATGGCTGTAGTTGATCCGTTTAGTGCTAGAATAAGTTGTCCAATAGGTCCTGCTTGTTTTGCAATTTCTTCAAGAGTAAATGGATAATCTATAGATAGATTATATAACCTTAATGAATCAATTGAAAATGACTTAGAAACTGTAGTATCTGAGATGGAAAAAAATGAATCAATACTAATTGTGCTTAGATTTTTAGAATAAATGAGATGCACAAGTTTGTCATTATCCGATTTAACGATAGTGTCATTAACCAAATCTTTTATGCTTAATTTACTTTTAAGCAAGGGCGTTAATAGGCCAATATTCCAACTGGGATTATCCCTGTTGCAGGAAACCAAAATTATTATTATTAGAAGAAACCCGATCTTTATTTTTCCCATATTTTGAAACAGTATAATATCTAGACCAAAGATAGTCATTTAGATACATTCTATAACAATATAATTAGCGTTTTATAAAGCCAGAAGCCGTATTTTGCAGCCTATCCCAATGAAAAAATCAAATCCACATATTGTCGGTGTCGTAGGTGCTGGAAGCTTCGGAACTACAGTTGCAACCTTACTTGCGCATAATACGGATGTGCTAATTTTTTCAAGAAGAAATGAAGTCATTAAAAACATCAATTCATTAAACACTCATCTCAATATACGATTAAGCGAAAAAATTAAAGCAACAGGTGATGTAGATGAAATCACTGAAAAATGCAAATTAATTTTTCCAGTACTACCCTCTTCAAGTTTTCGTACTACAATGAAGTCTATGGCTCCATATTTAACTCCTGGACATATACTTATTCATGGAACCAAAGGACTTGATATTTCTAATATTAATATTGATGACTTACTAAAAGTGAATCTTTCAAGCAAGCACATTCACACTATGAGTAATGTTATCAAACAAGAAACGAATGTTGTTAGAATAGGCTGTCTTGCAGGTCCAAATTTGTACAAAGAAATTCTCGAAGGCCAACCGACTGCTTGCGTTATTGCGAGTGAATACGATGAAGTAATAAAAATTGGTTCTGAGTATTTGGCAAGTAAATATTTCTTTGTATTTGGCTCTTATGATATGGTTGGAGCAGAAATGGCTGGTGCCTTAAAAAACATAATTGCTTTAGCAAGTGGTATGCTAGAAGGAAGGGGTCTCGGAAAAAATTTGCAGGCGATGTTAATTACACGTGGTTTGCGTGAATTAATAGAACTGGGAAGAGCTGTTGGTGCTACACACCGATCTTTTTTAGGCACTGCTGGCATTGGAGATCTGATTGCAACCGCTACCAGTAATAAGAGTCGCAATTTTACTTTTGGATATCGATATGCCAAAGGTGAAAAGATGGAAGATATCATTAAAGATATGCAAGAAATCGTTGAAGGTGTTAGGACTGTCAGAATTGCACATCAGCTTGCCCGCTTCCATCACATTCGGGTACCTATTATCAATATGATTTATTCCGTACTTTTTGATCAGATGGATGTCAATAAAGCGATAGAATTCTTAATGCGTTATCCATATTTACCGGACGTTGACTTTATTTAACGCCTGATTCGTCGATTTTTATAGTTTTATTAGATTTGGTTTTTATACTTTTGTGTAAATATTAAAACTTTTTTATATGTCAAGTAATATTCCTACCCCTGCCGGTCTTGAAAAATCAAAAAATTTCTGGTCTCGCCCTGAAGGCGTAACCGGTACTATTGTATTAGGTGGTTTGCTTATTGGTGCAGGAGCACTTGTTTATAAATTCCTTCCTGTCCTTATAGGTCTGGCGAGCAATTTAATTTATCTTTCTGGAATGCTTCTCGTTCTGGGTGCTATTATTTATATGGTACTTGATCCTAGAATGAGAAACCTAATTGGTTACATGTATAAGAGTATCATGAGATGGATCACTGGAATATTTGTAAATATTGATCCCATCGGCATCTTAAAGTCCTATATTGAAAGCTTACAGAGTAATCTTTCGAAGATGAGTGAGCAAATTGGAGTTCTAAAGGGTCAGATTCGAAAGCTTCAAACGAATGTTAATGACAATACGAAAGAGATTGAAAATAATCTAAGAATGGCCGAAGTAGCTAAGCGCCAAGGTCAGGAATCACAAATGGTTCTTGCAACTCGCAAAGCAGCGAGGCTTCAAGAAACAAATGAAAAGTACAACCACCTTCTAAGTAAGATGGATATTCTTAGTAAAGTACTTTCTAAAATGTACCAAAATTCAGAAATATTACTTGAGGACACTAAAGATCAGGTCAAACTTAAAGAAGAAGAAAGAAAAGCAATTCGCGCTTCTCATAGTGCTATGAAATCTGCTATGAATGTAATTAGTGGAAATGCTGATCAGAGATTAATTTTTGATCAGGCCTTAGAACACATTGCAGATGACGTTGCTTCTAAAGTTGGAGAAATGGAAAGATTTATGGAACTTTCAGAAAACTTTATGTCATCTGTTGATCTTCAGAATGGAGTATTTGAAGAAGAAGGTTTAAAAATGCTTCAGAATTATGAGGAAAAAAGCAAACTACTACTAATGGGAGGAAAGACAGATAATTTTAATTTGGCAAGTCCTGCTCCGCAACGAGATGAATTAAAAGGTGGTTCAGCTAATTTTGAAGATTTTCTAAAATCTTAATTGAACAACAATCGGGTAATTTAACTCTTCATCAATTTTTTGACAATTCTTGTTCCATTGGACAATGTACATTCCAGCCAATAGATACCTGGCAATAAAGTATTTTCAATTTGAAAACGTGAAGCATTTATATTTTTCGAAATTGCAACACTTCCCTGTGCATTGTAGATCTTATATTGCCTAATGAATTGATCTGATTCAACCGTAAATATTTCCATTGAAGGATTCGGATAAATTTTTATTGCAGTATTATTCATTTCTTTGGTTGCAATAAAACACTCAGGAGTAATTGTATTAAAGTTGTATCGCAATTCTTTGGATACAGATTTTGAACATTGATTCGATAATCTAATTTCATAAAGTGAGCAACTATCCAGTTTGCTAAGATTTATTGAACTTCCAAATTCATTTCCTTCAATCCATAAATCATACGGTAATTTTCGATATATATAATGTACTATATCATTCTGATTGCTTTTAGTAAAAGAAAGCGAAATTGAATTTATAGTTTTTGTTTTTTCTACAATTGAAGTTGGTGCTGAACATTGTTCATCAACAATACTAATGCAATAATCCTCATACTCCCCAAATTCAATTCCAGTAAAACAAGACACAGGAGGCGCAACACCGTTTTCCCCAAATTTAACAATGGCTCTCATGCGAGTCAAACCCAATTTAGAAGTCGAAGGAATACTAAAAGCAAATACTGATTTATTGTTATTAATATACGCTTGTGGAATAATATTTTCTGTATCTTCCATTCGGGAGTTATGGTTGAAATCAATCCATACAGCAAAATATAATTGACTTGAATCTAATGAATAACCGGGCAACAATTCAATCGTGTGTGTTTGAGATTTTTTTAGTGGCGCAAAAATTTGTGTTCCAACATAATTGCCATAACCCATATTTTGCCCGGAATGAAAGATTTCACTGTTTAGCGTAATACTTTCGAGCCATTCAAAGTCACTTGTTGGTCGATCTCGATCACAATAGTCGACATCATCACATTGGTCACAACCTGTAGTACTAATAACCAATGGAGATGAAACAGCCGAAATTTTGTCTTCACAAACACTTGCCAATTTTATTTCATACCTACTGCACCTTTTAAGACCATTAATTGTAAATAAAGGATCAGTAAAGTTTTCAACTTTAAAAGTATCAACATTATCTGTGTTAAACTCTTTAACATAGTAAATAAAATTTGAATTCAGTGATATGCCTTTAAATGCCAATGCAATATTATCAAGGCCTGCTTCTATCACCTCGATTTTTCTTGGTGCTTCGCAACATCCTTCAGTAATAATCGTATGTGGATTACTAAAGCCGTTCTGATAACGAGCACAACCGCCAGATAATCTGTATTCGTAATTTGTACACTTTTCTAATTCCTTTATAGATATTTTTTGTCCTGCAGGAACTTGATAATCTTTCCATTCCGAAGTTCCTGATTTTCGTATTTGAAAAATAGCAGGAATAATCCAACTTCCAGGAACTTCAATTTGTATATCTGTAATATTTACGGTAACTATGAATGGAGTTATTGCATTCATTGTTTCCCAAATATTCATTACTCCAGAAGTTATTACATAATTCTTCAAGGAGTTTAGTTTCCTCACATTTTGCATTAGCAGTGCTTTTGTAAGAAGTGCTGCTTCTGCCGGATTGGATTTAGATAAGGCAACAAGACTATTACATGGAAGGCTGTAAAGCAAGCCAACTGCACCCGACACTTGTGGGGCTGCAGCACTCGTTCCATTAAAAACACCAAAACTATTCGGGGATGCTGTCGTGAATATAGATTCTCCATATGCTCCTAGGTCTATAGATTTTAAACCATACCCCGCTCTTATTTCTTTTTGATCATTCCAATTTAAGTTTGTAACACCTACCAAGAAGTCACTCTCACAATTCGTCGGAAGGTCACCTTCGGCTTCAACATCAAGATCGAGATTTGTTGTCGAACCAATGTTAAGAATGCCAACAGCCCCCAAAGAATCATACATAGCACACCAGATAGGCGATTCTTCCGGTTTTCCTCGATCTCTACCCCAAGAACTATTCGTTGAAACAACATAAGCGCCTCTTTTGCCATTTGATAGATTATATTCTTTTCTCATTCTCCAGGGATAAGTATAGGATCTTACAGCACTTGCCTCATCTCCTCCACCCTGAACAATCATCATTTTAATATTCCAGTTGATGCCGCTTACTCCTAATCTATTGTCAGCTACAGCACCAATAATTCCGGCTATTGAAGTTCCATGATTATTCAGACTCAATACGTCAGTATTCGAATCCGCATTCCAGCCCCGGTAATCATCAATGAATCCGTTTTTATCGTCATCAATTTTGTTATCGGGAATTTCTTCTTTATTAACCCAAATATTCTTTTTTAAATCCGGATGCGATAATTCACCACCTCCGTCTATTATACAAACTACAATTGAATCCCCTTCGTCCGTTACCCCACCTGTTGTCAGATCCCACGCTTTGGTTGTTCGAAAATCAGCACCGGATATTCCACCTTCAGTTCCGTCATTCAAATGTTGCCATTGTTTATTGAAGTAAGTATCATTCGGGATCTTCCGATAGCTAAGTAAATGGTTCTTTTGAGCAATCTTAACATTCGGGTTGGATTTTAATTTTAAAAGAATGTCATTTTCATCGACTACAGAATAATTGAATTTTAAAAGGTGAATGTTCCACTCGATACTTAGCTTTTCATGTCCAAGGAGTTGATTTGATTCCTTTCTTAAAGCTTGTTCATATATAAAATCCTGAACTTCAGCATTATCGTGAAGCAAAACCATAATTTCTCCTTGTCTGTGAGAAATTTGCTGGGCATCCAATGTACTGATAACCAATAATTTGTAACAAATTAAGGTCAAAACAATCGTACTAATTATTCTATAATTCATGTAAAAATGGGATAGACACAACAAAGAAACAATCTTTATACC
>JABFRV010000047.1 GCA_013140975.1 Saprospiraceae bacterium | reverse complement strand
CTCGACACCCTTCATGACACCATAATCAATGATACATCTGTCATTTAAATTCCATTGACTTGCAAAACCGATCGAGGAGTTTTTTTCACACAGAGTCCTTATCTGATTGATTTCTGAATCCCTTACTGTAGCAATTTCCCCATTATAAAAAACATAGGACAATATCGACTGGCTAATGAAAACCTTGTTCCTTTCTTTGTCCGGGATCCTCACAAAGAGATAGGGACTCATAAGTGGCAGGTCTACCCACTTTAACCTATCCGACCAGACTCTTTTTGTCTTGATCATAGGTAAATAATGTTCTATTCCTGACCGAAGTAAAAAAGCTGCTACCTTTATATCATGACGGGGCTTTACTCGAAGGACCTGCCAATGGTTGGTTTTTTCTATTGAGGTCATAGATTAGCTTAAAGTCCAAATTTAAACGATAATATTTAAACCAGCGACTGCATTTTTTGACAGCTTAATGTTCGCTGAAGCCACTCTATCCTTTTATGAAAATGGGTTTGAATAAAATATCCTTTTTATATTATATTAAATATAATTATAATATGTATTGAGCTAAAAATCTTTACCCTTCAATATGTATAATTTGAAGTTAATAAGTCGTTTTGCAAATGCATGCTTACTGACCAGATACGAAATACGAATTACGAGATACGAATGATGAATTATTAATTATTACTTATTGACCCTGCAGAATGTAGAGATAAATCGAGAAAATTTAAGAGATGAGATCTAAATTGCAAGATCATAAAATGCCTTTAAACAAAGAGACATACCCGTTAAAAAACGTTTATAAACGTTTATATCCGGATATAAACGTTTAACTTACGGATCCTCATTTTTCCCCGTCTCATCTTTGCTTCGTCATTCGATGTAAGTTTCTTCGGATCTCGTTTAAGTAATTAATTATTGTTTCACGTTTAAAATTAATATGTATGAAAAATCTTAAAAATTCTTGTCAACTTACCGGACACATTGGAAAAAATCCGGAAATCACCACCCTTGAAAAAGGTAAGAAAATTGCCCGCTTCAGCCTTGCCACAAATGATAATTATACGGCTCAGGATGGCACGAAAGTGAGCAACACAACCTGGCACAATATTGTAGCCTGGGACTATAAAGCGGATTATGCTGAGAAACATCTGACGAAGGGAAACGAAGTTGTAATTCATGGTAGAATTTCCAACCGCTCATACAAGGATAAGCAAGGAAATACGAAGTACATTTCAGAAGTCATCATTAATGAAATCCTTAAAGTTCAAAAAGAAACACAAGCTGAGAACTAAAGAATTCTTAATGCGCTATAGAGACCGCTTTTTGTTATAGTTTTTTGCCCAATATTAGTTTGTCCGGTGTTGAAAATGCGTGAGTTACACGATGATCACCCTATTCAATACCGGCAAATTAATATTAAATAGCAAATAATATAATATGCAACCAAATGAGATATAGAAAATGGCTTCGCTCATTAAGCTCATTAGTAAATATTAAAAAATATATAATAAAATTAGTGAGTCAAGAATCAAGCCGTTTGCCTGATAAAATTCTTATACCAGATCAAGGCGATTCCACTAGCAAGCAAAACAAGAGCAACACGAAATACTGCCATCATGTTTCCTGATAAAAAGCTGTTACGCAATGGAAGCAACATAAGAATAAATACAAACAGAGTCGCAAGCATTGCACCCTTAACGATTTTTGTATCTCCGGATTTTAATGGTCTGTGAAATAAGGATAACAATACTCCAATAACAGGAACACTAAGTGTATGAAAATCTCTTCCGGATGCCTCATAACTCCATAAGCCAACAGCAACAAGGAGAAGACTTAAATATAAATTTATCTGATACGGTTTCATTTCTTAAAAATATTTATTTCAATTCGTAAATCATCACACCCACTACTCCTCACACACTCCATTAACTAATTAACTCATCAACTAATTACCTAATTTCACTCCCAGAAGTCCACTCCTCACACAATCCATTAACTAATTAACTCATCAACTAATTAACTAATTACCTAATTATTCAAATATTTCATCATCTTCATCTCCCTTGTTTTGTGGAAGAATGGAATTATCCATATTCGTACTAGGATTTTCTAATTTAAATTTGTAGCAATCCAATTCAAAACCAAGGTCACCGGGTGGTCTATAAAACTTCGCGTTCGTTCTAAAACTTAAACTTGAGTCTTTTTCCAACTTAGCCAATAACTTATTAAAAAATGGCTTGGCCATTACTGAGCCCTGTCCTGTTTCTAGAGTATTAAAATGAATCCATGGATCTTCGCCACCAACCCAGGTGCCTACAACAAGACCCGGAGTAATACCCATAAACCATCCATCAGCATAATTATTCGTTGTTCCGGATTTACCACCCGCTTCAACATATTTTGTAGGGACAGATCCGGACTTGCGCAACAAGTCAACCATAACATAATTGGATGCCGGAGACAATGCTTCATTTCGCTTTAAAGTATTGCGATAAATAATTCTTCCATTCTTGTCTTCAATCTTATAAACAAAAAATGGTTTGATATATGTTCCATTATTGGCAAATGCAGTATAAGCACCGCTCATTTCCATGGTTGATAATTCTGCAGAACCTAAAACTATTGATGGCCATCTTGGAATTACCAGACTTCCATCCGCTCTTCTCGCATTAGAATCGATTCCCATTCTTGTTAGCAATCCTCTGATTGGCTCGACACTTCCCAATAACATTACCAATTTTACTGAAACTGAATTCTTGGATCTTGCCAAAGCATCATACATATTATACATTCCACCGGTAAACACACCATCTGCATTAGATGGAGTCCAATTCTCCGGTAATCCAAAATTTTTGTCATCCGCAGGAATTGTATATTGCACATCCTGAAATTCATAACAAGGGGAAATATTTTGAATTGCTATCACAGTTGAATACAGGAAAGGTTTAAATGTTGAGCCAACCTGTCTCCTTGAATTGACATGATCATATTTAAAATACTTAAAGTTGGTACCTCCAATCCAGCATTTTATTTCTCCAGTCTTAGGGTTAACACCAACTGATCCAATTTGCAGATGCTTGCGATGAAATTTTATAGAATCCAAAGGAGACATTTTTACTTTTTTATCTCCTTGTGTTTCGAAATCATACACCACCATTTCTACAGGAGTATTTAGCTGCTTACTTAACTCATCACTAAATGAATTCCAGAGTTCTTTAATTTTTGGCCACTGCTTTGATTTCAAAATCTTTTGACTGACCTCATATTGAATCTTGGTGATTTGTTTTTTATTGTATTCATCTTTTAGATGTCCCGGTTTTTTTACTTCTTCCATAAGTCTGGTCAATGTTCTATCATTGACATCAACCTTTCCAATTTCCTCTTCAAGATTTAAAATAATTTTACTATAGTATTTATCCCAAAGAATCGTATAGCGATCTGTCTCACGAATAAGTTGCTTTAATGATTCAGCCCTTGCTCTATTCTGAAAGTCGTCTTCTCCGGAAGTCCAGGGATCTCCTTTTTCCCATACTCTGAAATAAGACTTTTGAATACTAATCATATGTTCTTTTGCAGCTTCTTCAGCATAAGCCTGATACACGGGATCTAATGTAGTGTAAATCTTAAGCCCATCCTGGTATGGATTGTATTGGCTACCATCCGATTTTAAATAATTTTCTTGAGAGAATAAATCCCGCAACCACTTTCCAAGTTCAGCACGAAAATGTGGTGCCAATCCATCAATATGCGTTTCTCTTCGAAACTGCGTAATATCAAGTGGAATTTTTTTATAAGATTCACATTGATTTTTATCGATATAATTATTATCACGAACCAAAGTGAGAACTACGTTTCTCCTTTCCTGTGCTTTTTCTTTAGATCTTTTTGGATTGTATAGTGCAGGGTTCTTTAGCATTCCAATCAACATCGCGCTTTCATCAAGTCGTAAGTTCTTTTGATCTTTTCCAAAATATGTTTTCGCTGCTGTCTGAACACCATGTGCTTCGTATATAAAATCAAACTTGTTGAGATACAGTGCAATTATTTCTTCCTTCGTATATGATTTTTCAAGTTTGATAGCCGTAATCCATTCCTTCAATTTCACTCTGACAATCATTATTGCGCGCGTGATTGCTCCTTTATTTTTAAGATTGGGTCTTTCAAAAAGTAATTTTGCCAACTGCTGTGTAATCGTTGATCCCCCACCCGATCCATCATTTCCTAAAATTACCGTTTTGATTCCTACTCTTAACAAGGCCCAAAAATCAATTCCGGAATGACTATAAAATCTATAATCTTCTGTTGACAATAATGCTTTGATAAGATTCGGATTCAAAGAATCATAAGAAATAAATTCTCGATTCTCATTGTACATCTTACCAAGCATTCCATTTTTATTGTCCAGAATTATACTGGCCTGATTGTAACTAGGATTCTCCAGTTCTTCGAATGTGGGTAAGTTGTCGAACGAAACCAAAAATAGTAATAGATACGCAAGTAGTACACAACCCAAGACACACTTCCACATCCAGGAGACTGCACTGCCATACCAGGCTTTGTTTTCAGGTTGAGAACCTGAATTGATATCCGTAAATTTAAATTCCTTTCTAAATACTTTGAAATTGGCTTTAACCTTCTCCCACATAATTCCTGATAATTGGCAAATTTATGCCAATTCAACAGGAATAACTATTATTTTATGATTGAAATTCACCTCTTTTTACCGGGTTTAATAAATTATTCACAAAATGAAGGGGTTAATTATTACAGTAAAGTTCAATGTACTCATGACTTACAAGCCCTTGACCAACACATAATATCATCAAATTAACAATGGCCTTTACGAATAAACCGTTAATGAATGCCGTTAAGAAAAGCCATACGAAATGGCTTTTTAGGCATGAACTGCAAGACAATTCTTGCAGCTTAGTTAGATTAAATTCAAAAACAAATTAGCGAATATAAATACAAGAAAAGCGAAGCCTAGTTGACGAAGTAGTCTCAAAGCCAAGTCAATGAACAAAACACCAGGGCGAGTTTTTTGAATTTAGGTTTTATAATTTGATTTTAGGCTTAGTCGTTAAAGCCTTGATGTTTTGGTTCTTTTGTATCAAGACAAATGAACAGAAAAGATAAACATGTAATATTAATCAGACATCCACGAAAAAATAATCAGTAAAGACTATACTTTCATTTCTCAGTAATGTATCAACCAATACTATAAACCCTGGCCTTAACGAATAAGCCGTAAAAAAATCAAATTTTAAAACCGTTAAAAATTCAAAACTGTTTGAGCCTAGATAAATATCAAAAGCGAAGCCTAGTTGACGAAGTAGTCTCAAAGCCAAGTCAATAAACAAAACACAAGGGCGAGTTTTTTGAATTTAGGTTTTAAGATTTGATTTTAGGCTTAGTCGTTAAAGCCTTGATTTTTTGGTTCTTTTGTATCAAGACAAAAGAACAGTGAAGATAAGCAGGTAATATTAATCAGACATCCACGAAAAAATAATCAGTAAAGACTGTACTTTCATTTCTAAATTTTGTATCAACCAATACTAAACACTACTAACACTGGCCTTAACGAATAAGCCGTGAAAAAATCAAATTACAAAACCGTTAAAAATTCAAAACTGTTTGAGCCTAGATAAATATCAAAAGCGAAGCATAGTTGACGAAGTAGTCTCAAAGCCAAGTCAATAAACAAAACACAAGGGCGAGTTTTTTGAATTTAGGTTTTAAGATTTGATTTTAGGCTTAGTCGTTAAAGCCTTGATTTTTTGGTTCTTTTGT
>JABFRV010000025.1 GCA_013140975.1 Saprospiraceae bacterium | reverse complement strand
ATCATTCCCTTTGCATACCAACCCTGATAGCTACTTACATTCACAATTGAGCTAATTGCAAAATCTGTAAATAGGTTATTTGTGCGAATCAGACTTTTTGTTTTAAAGCTATCAGATATTAATGCAAATACTTTCTGTGGAAATTTTTTATTAATTGTAATCATAATGCGTCCCTGGCCATTAGGAATTTCACCATCTGTAATTTTTTTCCACAAACTCCCGCCATCCTGAGACATAAATATTCCGAAATCATCTCCGCCAAGTCCGCCAACGCCTGCTATGAGAATTTCAGGAATGTTGGGATGCATAACGAGTTCGCAACTCATTTTTTTATTTAAAATTAATTTCCAGGTTTCACCTTCATCGCTACTTTTATAAATTCCGTGAGTCCCTGCAGCATATATTATTTTTGTATTATTAGGATTAACAACAATTTTCCAAAAGCATAGATATGGTTGTGCATTCGCATTAAAACTCATTTTCCAGGTCTTGCCTGCATCAATTGATTTTAAAATTCCTACACCCCAAAAGCCACGCATTAATCTATTGTGTCTTCCTCCATCTGTATTATTATAGCTATAGCTTTCGCCGGTTCCGATATACATTATATCAGGATTTATTGGATCAATTGCTATCGAGCTTATGGCTAATACTGGAAAGCCTAATGAAATGTTTTTCCATGCTTTTTGTCCACGACCTCCTGATTCAGAATACCATAAACCAGCAGAAGAAGATCCGGCCCACAATGCATTGGTATCTTTTGGATTAATAGCTAATGATAAAATTCTTCCTGCAACGTTGTCCGGGCCCAGGAATTCCCATTCATTATTACGTAAGTGATGTTGGCTTAATTTTTTATGAGTTTCAAATGCTTTTACATAATTGTCTGTGATGTGATCCTGAAAAGGATAGTTTGTTATATTATTTTTTGAAATAAAAGAATTCCAAATCCCCATTTTAATTTCTTCTTTCTTGCATGAAAAAAAGAAGAAACCGATGAAGTAAATGAGTAGAAGAATCTTTCCAGGGAAAATCGACATTAGCCTCCAGTTCTTTTAGTGTTCTTAAAACCTTTAGCAATCAATAGAGCAATAATTTTTTCAACATGATCTCCTTGTATTATAATTATGCCTTCTTTGGAAGATCCACCTACGCCACATTTTTGTTTAAATTCTTTGGCTAAAGATTCAAGTTCCTTTTCCATGAGATTCAGTCCAAGAACTTTTGTAACTGCTTTTCCGCCTCGTAGTTTTGAATCAAGCTGAACCCTTACTACCTGATTAGAATAATTGGAATTCTTCATCATGTCCTGTACCTCAGGCTCGTGTGAATGCGTCGAGTAGGCCATACTGAGATCAGATAGATTGTTAAGTTTCTTGGCCATCTTTTTTCAATTCTTTTGCAATAGTAGTGACAATTGTTTGATTTGACAATGCTTTTTGGATGTTTAAATCCATGACTTTATGAGCAATAGGGGTTGAATATTCATTTAGCTCTTCTATAGATTTTTGAATTTCATCTTTGATTGAGGATTCTATAGATTTTTGAAGATTTACAGATAAATTTTTTAGTTTCGAAGTTTCGTTTTCAGATAGTATATTCTGATTGTCTTTTATGAATTTTTGGGAAGCCAGTACTAGAGAATTGGCTTCATTAATTGTATCAACCAATGATTTTTTTTCAATATCTTGTTTCGCAAAATGCACTGATTCCATAAGCATTTTCGCTATGACATCAGCGCTAAGGCTAAATTGTGACTTAATCGTTACTTCCTGTTCCGTATTCGTCCTTAATTCCCGGGCTTTAACCTTAAGAATGCCATCAGCATCAACATAAAAGCGAACTTGAATTTTAGGGATACCTGCTGGCATTGGAGGAATGCCGGAAAGCGTAAATTCCCCTAGTTTTCTGTTATTTTCTACAAGATCACGTTCTCCTTGATATACGGAAATCCGAAGGTTTATCTGTCCATCCTTAGAAGTAGTGTATTCTCTTGCAAGTTGTACAGGAATTTTGGAGTTTCGCGGAATAATAACATCCATTAGACCACCTAAGGTTTCAATTCCCAGGGATAAAGGATTTACGTCTAATAGAAGTAAATCTTTTCTATTTCCTGCTAGAATATCTGCTTGAATTGCTGCACCCAGAGCAACAGCATGATCAGGATTCAATGAGGTATTAGGTTCTTTAGTGAAAAATTCTTTGACGGCTTGCCTTATAATATTGAGACGTGTAGAGCCACCTACCAATAGAACTTCGTCTATGTCAGATAGAGTTAATGCACTATCGGCTAAAGCACGTTCACAACACGTAATTGTTTTTTGAATTAATGGTATACTGATTTTCTTAAATTCAGATTGATTAAGTGAAAGTGTATGATGATTGTAATGAGCGATGAATTCCTGGCCATCATTTACAGATATTTTTGCTTTCTCTGCAAGAATTCTTAGTTCGTTTGTAAAATTTGATTCCGCTTTTAGAAAATTTTCTTGCCAGAATTTTACTATTGAATTATCAAAATCATCACCTCCTAAATAGGTATCACCTCTTGTTGATAAAACTTCGAAAATTCCATCTTCCACTCGTAAGATTGAAATATCGAATGTTCCTCCGCCCAGATCATACACAGCTATATGTTTCGTTTCATTTCTGTTAAGTCCAATTCCATATGCCAGGCATGCGGCTGTCGGCTCATTAATGATGCGCAAAACATTTAGGCCTGCTAATTTGCCAGCATCCCGAGTCGCTTGTCTTTGGTTGTCATTAAAATATGCAGGAACAGTTATGACAACATTTTCAATATTTGATTTTAAGGATTGTTCTGCTTGAATTTTTAGATGCGTGAGAATGTATGACGATAATTCGATAGGAGTAAAATATTTATCACGAATTTTAACTTTTATGAGATTTTCTGATTGATCATCGTGAAGATGATAACCAAAATTATTTTTCTTATCGGTAAGATCTGCGTACGATTTTCCCAATAATCGTTTAATTGAGTAAATTGTATTTGTAGGATCTGATACAAGGTACTGTTTGGCTTTCTTTCCTACTTCAATTTGATAATTCGGATGAATATGAATTATTGAAGGAATAAATAATATCTCATGATTCACATCTTCTATTATTTCTGCAGAATCTTCATTCATTCTGGCGATAAGGCTGTTAGTAGTTCCCAGATCAATGCCCGCATAGATGGGCTTATCATTTTTCAGAAGGCCTGTTTTAAAATCTATGCTTATTTTTGACATAAGGAGTTAAACCATTGAAAGCGCATTCTGTTTAAAATACTCATGCAAAATATCATTAAAAACAAGCAAACCCTATTGTTTATCCTTCTGGCCGGGGTGTTTATTACCAATGCTCTTCTGGCGGAGTTTATAGGAGTTAAGATATTTTCATTAGAAAGGACAATTGGTTTAGAGCCTTTTAACATAAAGCTATTTGGAATTGAACATCTTTCATTTAATCTAACTGCCGGAGTTTTGTTGTGGCCGATCGTTTTCATAATGACCGATATAATTAATGAATATTATGGACCGAAGGGTGTTAAATTTCTTTCTTATCTAACTTGTGGATTGATTATATATTCCTTTATTGTTGTATACGGTGCAATTCAACTCGTTCCGGCTGATTTTTGGCCTAAGTCGCACTTCGAGAAAAATCCATCCAGCACTGTTGGCTCCTTATCAGAAGCATACCAGCTTATCTATGGGCAGGGTTTATGGATTATTATGGGTTCCGTTGTAGCATTCCTGGTCGGTCAAATTGTAGATGTGTTTATCTTTCATAAAATTAAATTGCGAACCGGCACTAAGAATGTTTGGATGCGTGCAACAGGTTCAACATTGGTGTCGCAATTGATAGATAGTTTTGTAGTATTGTTTATTGCATTTCGTATTGGGCAGGGTTGGAGTATGAATTTAGTTCTTGCAATTTGTACTGTAAATTATATTTATAAATTTAGTATTGCAATACTACTAACTCCGGTTATTTATTTGGTACATAACATAATTGATAGATTCCTTGGAGATGAATTAGCCGAAAAAATGAAAAAGGAATCGAGTATTTGAGATAATAATTAAAAATGAATTGAGTAATATTTCGGTAAGTTAAAAGACTTTCAAATATCAATTATAATCATCAACTATTGATTTAAATATTAAAATGAAAAAACGTAGACAATTAACAGATACAATATTAATGATTCGACCTTCGCATTTTGGGTATAACCCTGAAACAGGGAAGACAAATACATTTCAAACCAAAATAAACGAGATAGATTCCGAACTTATTCGTCAAAAAGCGCAAAATGAATTTGATGCAATGGTTGATGTGTTGAGAAAACAAGGTATCCAAGTTCTTGTGATTGATGATGAACCAAGTCCTGTAAAACCGGATGCTGTATTTCCTAATAATTGGATTAGTTTTCATCAGGATGGGACAGTAGTTACATATCCCATGCAAACCGAAAACAGAAGAATAGAAAGGAGAGAAGATTTAATCGAAATTGTATCAAAAAAATACCAGGTGAGCCGAAGGTATTTGATGGAAGTATTTGAAGAGAAGAGTCAATTTTTAGAAGGTACTGGCAGTATGATATTTGATCATGAAAATAGTTTGGTTTATGCCTGTTTAAGTCCTCGAACCGATGTAAGAATTTTAGAGCATTTCGGAAACCTGATGCAATATACACCAATATACTTTCATTCGTATAATGAATCAGGTGTGCCTGTTTATCATACGAATGTTATGATGGCATTGGGTGTGGATTTTGTCGTTATTTGTTTGGAATCAGTTCCAGTTGAAGAACGGCAAAGACTTTTTGATTCTTTTGCGAATACGAGAAAGGAAATTATTGAAATCACTCTTGCACAGATGAATCAATTTGCAGGAAATATGCTTCAAGTTCAATCTTCATTTGGAGATCAATATTTAATCATGTCTCAATCCGCTTACAATTCACTTCGTGAAGAACAAATCATGCAACTTGAAAAATTTACACGTTTACTGCCTATAGCAATACCTACAATTGAAACGATTGGAGGTGGATCTGTGCGATGTATGATGGCGGAAGTATTTTTACCTAAGTTGTAGGTTGTATAAGCCGTTCTAAACTTCACATGAAAAAGGAATGAACTAGTATGGCTCTTCCATTTGCAAATGTTGGGTTGGAAATGGGAGAAAATTTTATTGATTTATAAATCAGAATATTTTTATTCGACCAAATTTTTATTCTTAAAATTGATTTTTTTTTCATGAGAAGGGTTGGGGAAGGGATTAAGTTATTAGGAATAACTTATTTATATTCAATTATTCTTTCACTAAAAATCCAAGCTACGTTACCAATAACTTTTTCAAAGTGAGAAGCACTGTTTCTATTTCTTCAGATGTATTTAAATGAGATAAGGAAAATCTTACATTTTTACCTTTCGAATTGGGTCTGATGAAATCTATTACCGAAGATGATTTTTCGGTTCCGGAAGAACATGCAGAGCCTCCTGATACTGCGATTCCTTCAATATCTAAATTGAGTATTAACCATTCGATATTTTTTCTCTCTTCAAAATAAACATTAAGTATTTTTGGAAGATAATTATTTTCAGGAGTATTAAATTTTACTGTAGGATCAATGAGTTGAATTCCCTTTTTTAGTTGTGAGTGTAATTCATTAAGTTTTCTGTTTCTTTCATCGATCTCTGCATATGCCATTTCTAGCGCCTTAATCATTCCTGTAATTCCAATAATATTTTCTGTGCCGGCTCTCATGTTTCTTTCTTGAGGACCTCCGTATAAAAG
>JABFRV010000155.1 GCA_013140975.1 Saprospiraceae bacterium | reverse complement strand
GACGGAAGGCAATATAGAGCAATTTATCCGTTCAAAGGAAAGGGCGATCTTTTTCGCTCTTTCTTTTGAAAAAAATTAGTTGTTATATTTTCTTCCTAAAAGTTGCGTTTATTTGTTGAACTTAGTAATTTAAGATTATAATTAACAATTATTTTGTCTAACCAGGAAGAAAACAAGGACTACTTGCAAAAGATTTAGAAAAATTAAATATTTTTTCCCTTAAGCTCCCACTAAATCTAACACCTTGTGAATCTAATACTTTGAATGACTTCCTATTGCTGGTTCTAATAAAGACTTGAATTCTGTTCATATCCCAATTATCATAAGTATCAAAAGGGTGTCCATTTCTTGGACTTCCGTCATGTTTTACTTTAATAGAGTAATTTGAACCAAATGGATTAATATTTATCACTTTTCGATTTTCGGAATTACCACGCCATTCCCCTGAATTAATTATGTGAGTTCCTGTTGAGTATTCTACACTTGCAGTATTTCCCCCTCTTAAATCATCTATTCCTGTGTTAATCACAATTTCCATAGACTGTAGATTGACAGAATTAATTGTCCATATGCAATTAGAAGGAGGATTTAAAGCATCATCATAAAAGATTACCTTGGCTCCATTATTCTTACTGGATCTTTCAACTCCAATAATTTTATTATTCTCGATTGATCTTATCTTGACATTCCCCCTGTTAATTGGAATAATTTCCCAAGGATGACTCTCTTCAGCATACTGATTAATTTCATGCCATACATTATTATCTACCTTTGCACGAATTGCATTACAAGTTTGAGCATTAAATATTTGTCTTTCAGAATATCCCCATAAAATATCAATTTGATCGGCATCATCATATTGTATTGGATGTTTTTCATTAGAATCACCACCTGGAATAGCAAGATATTTTCTACTATTAACATTTCGAATTGTATAATAACCTTTTGCTATTAACCTTTGTGTTGTATTATTAACAGCATTAGTCAAAACTTCAAAGGAACTCATAATATGTTCACGACCCCCATAAGGGATCCATGCAGTTGGACGCGAATTTAGAATTGTTGCTTTACCAGGATGATTTCTTCCACCTTGGGTTCCACGGGAAATAAAAAAAGTAAGATTCTCTTGAAATCCACCAGAAATAGAATTGTTAGGTAAATCTCGTACTACAGGCACCCAAGTTCCTGTTCCAGTATAAATTTCGAATGCGTTTATTCTAATCTCTTCACCTCCCCAAGGAATTAAGGCAAAAGAATCACCTCTTCGAAATTTTCCTAAATGCAAACCATTACGGTAATATCCCCTCGCTATGAACAAATCTTTTAAATCGTTATCTTGTCCTGCTATGAAAGCATTATTTGGCAATGTTCCATTAAATTGAAGCCATTGGGAGTTAATTTTTAAAGTAAAAATATTCATCACAATGATTAATACAAAAACTTTTTTCATACATTTATATTTAATTTATTAGATCCTGATTATAGTTTTAAATAAAATTAATATGGTTTACATTCTATTAATTTGATGATTATTTCCTTCAAATTTAACATTTGATTTTTCTTTCAAGTTTAGCATTATTAGCTCTAGATTGGCAAGTCGACTGTTTAAATCAACTTCTAGATTTTCCAATTTACTCTTTATTCCATTATTCTCAGCTATTAATGCTTGAATCCCACTTATACTAAGAGATACTAGTTGATTGTAATCGATAGTTAAAAAGTCGTCAACTTCTTTCCCAAAAACAAACACTTCTGGCTTTTTTGAAAGGTTGTTTTCAGAGCATTCTAATTGAAAAGTGTATTTATCAATAACTGATTTTACAATTAAATCTTTCGTTGAATTTTCGAATATGAGTTTCACTTTATCTTTTATTTCTAAGCCATGAATTTTTGGCAATTTAATAGTGAGTACCGATGAATCAAAATCATAGATAGAGCTGGAAGCCAAACTATATATACTTGGAATAAACTTTGTTATTTTTCTTATCGCATTTGGCAGAACTTCTTGTACTTCTTGAGCAATAAATCCCTTTATTTGATCAGTACCTGCTGAAATAGAGTCACATAATCGGTAGTCAGAAACTTTGAGTTTTAAGACTTTTAGTAAATCAGAACAATTATCAGACTTGAAGATGTCTTTTTTAATTCTTCTATCACTATGAGCATTAAACTCACTAGCTGCTACTCTACTTGTCGCAAATATGGAATAATTATTTTGGCCACCAGCTGTCCCTATCTTTCCCTCATTATTCAAGAATCCATAATTCAAGGGATAAGTAACACCTCCATCCAAAATTTCAATGTGTGAATGTGCAATAAAAATATCACCAGCTATAAATGATCTTCCGGCAGCATTATCTTCAACGCCAATTTGCATTGCGACATTATTTCCTTTATGATACATACGAAAAAATGGGCCACGTCCGTCAATATCTATACTTTTTCTTCCTTCAGAATCAGCCATTTTAAAAATTGGTGATCCGCTTGTTACATCGTTTGTTATTGATAATACTTCAGTATTTGAACTATTTATCATTCGGAACCCATTATTCTTTATAGACAAGCCCAAAAAATTAGGAATCATTCCAATTCCAACACCTCCTTTATTATAAAAGATACTATTTCCACTTTTTGACCAGACAGAATCCCCAATTGGGCCTTGATCACCTTTAGGTCCAATAGGTCCTTGCGGACCTGTATCGCCTTTGGGGCCAGGAATATTTGAATTGGCAGATTTCTCCGCATACAATGCGTATGGCACACTCAATAGTTTTTGCGTAAAAGTCAATGTGTAATTACTACCGCCATCAATGTCTGTTTCAGTTTTAATGAAGTAAGGACCATCTTGCCATTCGATTGAACTTAAATTACCTAAAATGTTCAATCCGCCTCCAATTTCAATTGTGACAAGACCATTCATATTGGTCATTGGCGTATGTGTTTCTACAAATACCGCAGCACCGAATTCACTCTCTTGTAGTATACTTACTCGCATTCCAATATTCGCATTTGTTACTAAAGCATTGGTAGAATTTCTAATAACAGCTTGATATGCCATTTTGGGCAAACTTTGTGCAACTGATAAGTTAATAACAAAGGTCAAACTGATAAGTAAAATATTATTTTTCATATCTTAATAAATTTTATAGTTTTAACTAATTCGTTTTTAAATCTTATATTAAGGGTATAAACTCCATTAACCAATCTAGAAATATCTATTTCATTATTGTTTGATATCTTCAATTTGGTATTTAATAGTTGTCCATAAATATCATAAAGAGAATATTGAAATTCATTTCTTTGAGGATCATCACTTTGTAGATATAGAAACTCATTTCCTGGATTAGGAAACAAATTAATGGTTAGATCAGGTTTGAAATTGTTGATTCCTGACATCGTTAAATAAGTCTGTTGAATTCCCTGTGTTATAATATGGGTCTTGTTATTAATTGTCGCGCTTGCAACTTGCCCCATACTACTACTTATGGATCCACTTATATTTGACACATCTCCTCCTGCAAAAACGAATCCTTGCTGAGCGTTCAGCTTGATGAAAATAAAAAAGAATAGAAAGAGGTAAAAATATTTCATATTTGGTTAAAATAATTTTATACAAAGTTCATTTGGTTATTAAACTTATTGCATTAATAATTTTGAAGATATTCTCAACTTAATTATTATTAAATTGCTACTTTTTAAAAAATAATAAAATAAATTATTATACTACAAAGATAGATACAGTATATGTACATTAGAAATAGCCAATTAGGGTCATAAGTAAATTTCATATAGCCAATATAGGCTATACTTACTTTTATTATCGCTCCATTCTATAATAACAACAGCTTGAATATCTCCATGCTTCCATGTTATCATGTAAAAATTTAAATCGACACTGAATTGGTTGTATGTCGATTGAAGTTAATCGATTCAATACTTTATTAAGCGTATCAATAACTCTAAGCTCACCGTTGGAATAAATGCTAGAAACCTGAAGATTCTGCTTCATTTCATCTAGATCAATGCCCAGCAATTCTCCGCTTCGAATACTATCGATAAAGTAAAACTTAGAAAAATACTCCAGCTGATTATAGGTATAATTTCCTTGCAATTTAACAATCACATAATTTCCTTCTTCAATTTCACAAGGATATATTACATTATTGCCCAATTCAATATTAACTGATCTATTGATTAACAATGTAGTTGCAGTATTCTTAATTAAAACTATAAGTGATTGATTTGGCAGTTCAACATCTCTCCAAAAAGCTTGATAAGAATAAGAATCTTCCTGGTTAAAAAATTTGTAACAGATATTAACTTGTTGCCTACTGCTTCCAAAGGGAATAGTCCGCAATTCTAATTTTCTTGATCTATTCTTTATACTTGTTATGCTACTTTCTTCTAATAGTGATTTACTATTACTATTTAATACTAATTCCTTTTTATCGCTTGAAATATAATATAAATGCTCAGGGCGTAGAATTAACCTTTCCTCGGGGTGAATTAGAAGAACCCTTCCAGTATCGCAAGCTGCATATAGATATTTACAATATGGTATTGAATCAATTGTATATAATTTTTCAATTCCTGAAAGTTGTTCCTGATAGTTGGAATAATTAAATTTATGACACCAGAAAGTTTGCCCTAAACTATTATAATCAACTTTCTGCAAATGAAATAATGAATCCCAACCCAGGGTCATCTTACATTGAAAAATAGCAGAAGCTGTATCATCTTTCTTAAATAATAAATAGGACTGATTATATGTCGACCGAATTGTTACCATATCATTATTCAAATAATTTATTTGCCATTGTTGATTATTCCCTCCCCATGAATACCATTGAAACAATGGAAGACAAGTATCAGACTTATATCTCTTATCTGAATCAAAAACTTTATTAGTAAATAAATTATGAATAACAAAATTTCCTGCATCAACTGTGTCAATAAACCAGTATTGATGCAATGAAGAATTATCAGATGTAAAATAATAATATGCACTATCCGAAGTTGTATTTCCCCTTTCAGGTATTAGAACATTATTGTTTGCATTCCTAATTATGTATACTCCAGGTGCAGGTCTGTCTTCTCTACCGGATTTACAAGAAATACCAATAAATATAATACTAATACTCAAAATAATGAGATACCTTATCATTTTATTGGAATAGATATTTTAAAAGAACTTCCTTCATTCATGACCGAATTTATAGACAATTTTGCCTTTAGCAAACTACATCTTTCTCTTATGTTACGAATTCCTGATCCATTTGAGGAATTACTTATATCAAATCCAACTCCATTGTCAGTAATTTCGATTACAAGCTCTCCTTTGTTCAAAATTAAATCAATAAATACATTACTTGCTTTAGAATGCTTAGCCACATTATTAATTATTTCTTTAAATAAAAAATATATATTCTTTCGTTGCTCCATACTGAATGTTATATTGCAAATTTTTGGCTCGAATTTAAAAATAGACTGAATATTTTTAGCTTCCAAAATAGTATTTCCGAAAGAATTCATTCGTGAGATTAACTCCTGAGAGTCAGCATCATTATCTTTTAAAACCCAAACAAAATCTTTTAGAATAGTTGTTAATTCCCGAGCTTCTTCAGAAATAAATCTTAAGTCTGACTTCATTTTATCCATTGAAGAGGATTGTCCGGCATCCCCCACTAAAGCGATAGTACTTAAAGTGGACCCTAAATGATCATGTAAATCTCTGGATATTTGTTCTCGCAAATTCTTTCTTACTTTAATATTTTTATTCACATTATAAATTATTAAAAATAATAAACCTAAAATAAAAACAACAATT
>JABFRV010000044.1 GCA_013140975.1 Saprospiraceae bacterium | reverse complement strand
CTCTGATATCTCCTGGAATGAAGCTATCGCTATGAGGAATAAATATAAGACGCTACAACCGCTTAAGGTTGAATTTGATAATCCAAACAATCCAGGAACCAAAACAATTCAAACGCTTGAAGCATTTAAGATATCTGCGAGTCAATTGCTTGCTATCATAAACAATAATAAGAATGGTGGAGGTTACAATGCCGATAATGTCGTTTTCTATTTGGGCGCCAAAGACCCTGAACCCGGATATACAATTCCTTCTTATAATATCATCGCTGTAGGCATGAGAAACAATGCATTGATGATTCCAATAACGGAAGCTGATAAAGCTGATGCAACGAAATCATCTGTTTATGATAAAGCAGACCCATGCCCTCCGTTTTGTCCTAACAATAATCAATAAGATTCGGAGCCATGCTTGTTGACTTTCCCCATGGCTTTTACTATTTGTCATTATTGGGATCTTCGTTTATTAGCATATTTCTATATAGAAATGTAGATAAACCATTTCAATGGCTAATCATTCTAATGTTAGTTACTTCAATTAGTGAAATAATTGCGAAATATCTTGCTTTTGAATTGTTTGAGTCAAATAATATCGTGTATCATTTTTTTACACCATTAGAATTTTCAATCTATTGCATAATCTATTATTTCTTTATTCGGACTACGAAATATAACACTTACTTTATTTTGTTATCTGCATCGCTAATAATATTCGAAATTATTAATACCATATTTTTTCAATCCTTTTCCGTTTCAAATACGAATACACTTATTATTGAAAGTGTTTTTTTGGTTACCCTTTCACTTTTACTTTTCTATCAACTAAAAGAAGAACCTCTGTATGACAACTTACTGCATGAAGGAGTTTTCTGGTTTAATAGCGCAATACTCATCTACTATTGTTTCAATATACTGGTTTGGGGATTTCATAATCTACGGGTTTATGAATTAACCAATCCTCCCAAATTAATGTACGATATTAATTTAATACTCAGTGGATTTCTGTATTTAATATTCTTATTTTCTATATGTTTGGGATATAAAAAATTTCAACTTCATTTAACAAATCGCTATGTCTGATTCGACAATAAACTCCGGGAATGTTATAGTTTTTGTGATCGCAGGACTAGTGGTAATTTCTTTATTATTTGGTTTTATAGTCTTTTTTCTTATTTCTTATCGTCAAAAGAAAAAAGACTTTGTACTTATGCAGTTGCAGAAAAATGAAATTGAATCGCAGAAAAAAACCGTTGAAAAAACTTTGGAGGAACTTGCTTCTGCCCAAAACCAATTAATTCAATCTGAAAAAATGGCTTCCCTGGGAGTCCTGATTGCCGGCATTTCACACGAACTACAGAATCCTTTAAACTTTGTAAATAATTTTTCAGAAATAAACAAAGAACTTATTGAAGAAGCAATTTCAAGGTTACAAAATAAAGAATATGAAGCAGTTGTCGAGTTGCTACAGGACATCCTTGACAATGATGCAAGAATCCACAGTCATGGCAAACGTGCTGATTCAATAATCAAAGGAATGTTAAATCACAGCAGAAACAATCCAGGTGAAAAAACACTTACAGATATAAATGCTTTGGCTGAAGAATTTCTACGATTAAGTTATCACGGTTATAGAGCACGGGATAAACAATTTAATTCAATTCTTGACGTAAAATTGGATCCAACAATCGAAAAAATACCGACAATTCCTCAGGATTTAAGTCGAGTCTTCCTTAATTTATTCACCAATGCATGTTATGCTGTAAATGAGAAAAAATTAAACTCCGAACCTGGCTTTAAACCGAAAATTACTTTGGAAACAATCAATCATCCGAATACCATTGAAATTCATATTCAAGATAATGGAAACGGCATACCGGAAGCCATTATCTCTAAAATATTTCAACCTTTTTTTACAACCAAACCCACTGGACAAGGAACCGGCCTTGGCTTGTCTCTGAGTTATGACATTATTAAAAACACCCATGGAGGTGAAATCTCTGTTACTTCAAAAATGAATGAAGGAACCACATTTACTATCATACTAAACAAAAAATAATACTATGAATGACACTTTTTTAAAGCCAATATATTTGAATAAGCAGAAGAATTTCTTGGCTTCATTTTTCATTCTCAAAAGTACCATATGAAAAAAATTCTTGTAGTTGATGACGAGGCAGATGTTCAATCTTTATTTACACAACACTTTAGAAAGGAAATTCGCAACGGAGAAATAGAAATCTTTTTTTCACTTTCAGCACAGGATGCGATTGATAAAATTAATGGACCATTGCAAGATGTACAATTTGTTTTTTCTGATATTAATATGCCTGGAATGAGTGGCTTCGATCTTTTAAAAGAACTTCACTTAGGACCTGGCTTAAAGAAATACAAGGTCTTTATGATAAGTGCTTACAGCGATTCTTTAAGCATTCAAATGTCTAAGGAATTAGGCGTCGAAGATTTCTTTACCAAGCCTCTGGATTTTTCTTCCGTAAAAAACGTAATTAAGTCTGAACAAGAATAGAAATATTGAAATCGAACTCTTGCTGATATGAATGTAATGAACTTCAGGGGAAATGAATTTATTAAAGCAACATAACTTACAACTAAACTGATCTTGCTTTTTTACCTGATCACGGTCAAATCGCTTTTAAATAATTCTCGTCTTCCTGTATTCCGATTGAAATATTCAATTGCGATTATATAAACTCCTTCGACAACACGTTTTCCGTTGAAACTTCCATCCCAACTGGCATCGCCATCACGTGTATCAAAACACAAAGCTCCATTGCGATCATAAATTGACCATCGCAAAATATCTACACCATAATGAGTGATTTTGAATTCATCTAATTTTCCATCACCATTAGGGCTGAATATATTAGGAATATAAATTCTTACTTTGTTGAGTATACATATTATTCTGGAAAACTCATCTATGCAACCTAACTCGTTCTTTACCCTTTGAACAATAACAAATTTACCCGTATCCTGATATTCATGCAATAAAGCACCAGGTTGGAGAAGATCAACTGCGGGAGAACCATCGCCAAAATCAATTGTACCACTTGTATATCCAAATGCTAAATCTATGATTTCAATTAGATTGTTTATGTTGTCAATGCACTCCTGATTCGGAATAATATTGAAATTAGCAACGATTGGTTCTGCTCCCGGCAATTCAATATTCTGTTCCTGTCGGCATCCTGTAGATTTTTGTAAAAGCTCAGCCCTATACACTCCTGGTAAATCGTTTAATCGAATTCCATTCTTTACCGGATTGGTTTGCCATTTCACTACAAATTCAGAAGTATCTAATTTGAGCTCAACAAAAGTAGTTTCTCCATAACACACTTTGGGTCCTTGAATAGTATCAACAATAAACTCTGGATGAACCTTTACAAGCACACTATCAATCAATGGATCTGAGCATCCATCTGTAACTGTAACGATAAACCAAGTATCCTGCAAAGGTGCTACAACATGACTACTTCCAAAACCCAATGCATTATCCCAGGTATAAATAAAGGATCCTTTTCCTCCTAAAGCATCTATAGAGATTGATGTTCTCTCTCCGGAACAGATAGTATCATTTTTACTCAAAGATTTCTTACTGATCGGAGGCAGAATATTTATGAAAATTCTTTCGGAAGAAACGCAATTTCCTTTACCGCGACTATACTTCAACTCCCAGTTTCCCCAACCTAGTTTAGCAGGATTAATTAAAGGAAGAGATAGAACTCCATTAATGTAAAATTCTCCACCTGGCGGATTAAGAATAACTGGAATGTTCTGATCTTTATAACAATATTGAGCATCCAATCCTGAAATACTCACAGGAGACCAAGATTCAACCTTTACAACAGTATCCTCGCGACATCCTGCAGGAGTTATATAACTTACTTTGTGTGTCCCAATACCTGAAAGTCCCGGGTCAAACAATCCCTGCTTCTCATCTAAAAATCCACTGCCTTCCCAATATCCCCCTGGTGGATTAATTGATAATATAGTTGGTGGACTGCGATCACAAAATTCATATTCTGCAAATTTTATTGGAGGCTCTACTTCAAGTTCTACAGAATCCTGACACCCGAATGCTTTATAATATATTGTATGCCGTCCTGATCCTGCCAATTGAGGAAGCCATAAGTATTGACTATCTATATACTCAATTCCATTTCCACTAAAAAAACCCGGAGCTTCACTTGGCGATAATAATTGAATCAAATTAATAGTATCAACATAAGGACAAAATAAATTTTTACTACTATCTTTTAAATGCACATCATGAATATGGGCTATAAAAGTATCTCTACATTGTTTGAAGTTAATTTGAAATTGATGTTTGCCCGGAGGTAAAGAATCAATATCAACACGATTATTGAGTAGATCGAATTTTCCAGGACCAGTCCAACGACCTGCACCCGGCAAATATAAATAATCATCTCCCAAGCATAAACTCTGATCTGGTCCAGCGTTAGGTTTACTTACAAAAACATTGACATTGAGATCACATCCATTAATGCGATAATTGAACAGGTTCCATTGATTACTAATGGCTTTGGAAAGATTCACTTTTCCATTCACACTGTCCACGATTCCAAGACCGCTCCAGAATCCGCCAAGTGGATTAAAAGTGAAATTGAAGTTCTCCAAATAACACAAACTGTCCACCGCTGAAATTTGAATGCTATCCGTTACAAAAATTGTTTTTGTATCAACGCAACCGTTTGGTGCTTTATATTGTACTTGATGGGTTCCGGAAACAAGTGGAGAAAACTTACCGGTAGAATCTACCCAATTTCCTGTCCACCGACCACCAGCCGGATGATTTCCTTTAAGATTAAAATCTGAAGTTCCAAGACAAGCAGCATCAGGCAGACCGGCATCTATTGGAATAATATACAGCGTATCTGATGTCTTACAAGTATTTGTCGCAGTATACACTACAATATCTCTTTGAATCTGATTCGATCGCGACCAATAATCAAATGGATAAATACCTGTCTTATTCTGTGCTGCAGGAATAGCAGTTGCGGCAAAAGTTCCACCTGGTAAATCTATTCTATACTGCCAATTTGCAGCTGATGCACAAACAGTATCTGAAACAGGATTTAAAATCTTAGGAACTTGATTTACACGAACATTTTTCTTTGCGATGCAACCATTGGAAGCCTGATATGATACTAAGAATGTACCTGTATCAATTGGATTGAAAATACCTGATGAATCAGTTTGCTTCCCGCTCCAAAAACCTTTTGTAGGAAAAGCTCCTGTAAGTTGGAATGAGCCGCTCAATTGACAAACACTTTGCGGTTGTCCTGCGCTTACAGGAAGAATGTAAATTGTGTCCCTTACTCTGCATCCATTTGGATCTATATATAAAACTGTATCTGTGCGCAAACTGTCGTTTCCTAATAATCTCCAGAATTCATAAATACCCGATTTGCGTTGTTGATTTGGGATTATCAGTGAATAAAAATCACCTCCGGGAATTGTTACTCTGTATTGCCAGTTCGGCGCCGAAGAGCAAAAGGTATCTTGTATTGGATTAACTATTTTCGGAAGATTAAAGACCTCAATATTTCTGGTTGCTGTGCAACCGTTAAGTGCAGTATATTGAAAACTAAAAAGTCCTACAGAATCAGGAACAAAGCTCCTGTTTGGACCCAATTTTGAACCTGACCATGTTCCCCCTGAAGGAGTCGCTCCGTTTAATGTAATTGTTGGTCCACCTAAACAGGCTTTTTGATTTTGTCCCGGATCAATTGGCCATACCAAAACTGTATCACAAACTTTACAACCATTTGGTGCAACATAACACAAGGTATCTGTTTGCAATCCATTGCCCTTTGCGTGCCGCCAGAATTCATATACTCCGGTTTTATTATTCTGAGCAGGATATTTGGAAGAATAGAAATTTCCACCATTCTGATCCACATTATATTTCCAATTTAATGCAGACGCACAAATCGTATCTTGAATTGGATTCAGGATTTGAGGAGCTTTTAAAGGAATATAGGTAAACCGGGCAGTATCCCTTCTTCCTGAAATGCTGTCCGTTGCAACGACCAAATAAATCGCAGTATCGCGATCACAAATTTTTATTTTCTTAGTAGTCTGTCTGCCAGGCAACCATAAATAATTAAATGATTGCTTCGAGTCTGCAAGAGTATTTGCTTCAAGTTCTGTACATAATCCCGCACATGCGGCACTATCAAGCATATTAATCTCAACAGTAAATGGGCAGTTATTCAAATTGAATAAGAGACTCGAAATCAGGGAGTGTTCTTTCCCACATTCATCTATATACTTGAAAGCAAAACTCAAGCGATAATTAACCGGTCTATTTAAAGGAGGATCAAATTTTATTCTGATTTTACGAGTCACACCGTTAATACAATCCAACGGTTCTGCTTCAACAATACTTGTAGCACCTTGTCCAAGGATGCTAAAGTTACCGGGAACAATTTGTTTGCACGGCACCGGATATCCTAACTCCAGTATCAATTCCGTTAATGGACAATCAGTAGAAGATAAAATTTTTAATGAAGGTGGTGTTGGCAATTCAAAAAGTACCATCCAATTCATTTTCCATCCATTTGCAGTAATGTTGTCATCACTTTTGAAATGAATTGTTACACAACCACTTCGCGCAACAAAACCCGGTGCAGGGCGAAGTATTCCTGTAAGCGTTCCTAGAATTGGAGAGTTGCGATCAGGTCCATCATAGATGGTCATAACATCGTATGGTTTTTCTGTAGCAAAAAATTCAAAATTTAAAATGATTGCTGTTGCTCTGGGAACACAAATAGTAAACGTAAAATCTTCGTTGTGATCATAGTTTTTTTTCTCACCCGCCTGACTATGAGTTAGTATTCCCTCACAATCGTGGACGAGTCTGTTTTGCATGTTGTATTCTGTCTGAGCAAAAACGAAATTGATTGCAACGGCAATGCCAATGATCAAACAAATCCACTTTTTTACTCCAAGTAAGACAAAATTCATTTCTTCTTTTTGATTATTACGTCGTTACTTATTAATTCGTTGCTTTTATTGCCTTTGCGGTCAATGATATAAATATAAAACCGTGTCCGTTCTTCACTGCGGTTTCCAAAAACAAATAAACTGGGAAATTCGAGCTTTAGATTTCCTTGTACTGCAATTTCCACACCTGGTGGAGCGACAGGTCCGACATAGAATCCGTCATAGTTATTGAGCCTGGCATCTCTGATAAAAACTGCATAATCATCCGGTTCTTCAAATCCTATATCTCCGTCACCATCCTGATAACTTATGCTTATTGAAAGTACATCTTCAAACTCAAGAATACTATCGTGAGACAATCCACGAAGTCTGATTTCCGGTATTATTGAAAACGGCGATTCATCGGCGTTTTCCCTGCAGGAAACGAAAATGGTGCAGAATACCACAACCCATAGATAAAAATTATATTCTTTCAAATGACATGTATTTTTTCATAGAATATATTGCTCTTTCAGAAGGGAGATCAGAAACCGGATGAAGTTGATCCTTGACTAAGGCCTTGAAAAAAACCTGCCTTTGGTTCACAAAAATATTTTTAGTTGACAGGCGAATTTTGTGACTATAATTTACGGAATCTCCATACAAGCCTATTTCTCGTAATGGTGGTTGAACCAATTCGAGATTCATTATCATCTGTGTTGAATCATAGATATGAGCGTATTGACTAAAACGAATTTCGTTCACAGAAAAACTCAATGGATCTTGTCCATTATGCTTAAAAGCTAAATACAAATCAATCGTATCAATTGAATCATTCAATAACAATGGTCCATTAAATGGGATTCTTTTAATTATTCCGGTATCTTTATATATCGCATAACAACCATGAAGCTGTGTCATTGGTAAACCATCTTTTGGAATACTGCCATCTATTGATACAGCGCCATTCCGAATCCAGGTTTCTATTAATTGAATATATTTCGATTTGTTTTTTCCCCAGTCAGAATCTGGTTCAATTTGAACCGGCATCTGAGGAGTTACAATATTATTTAGTCTTGCCAGAATAACCGATTCATCCGGAGAATAAGGTTTGACGCGCACAAAATATTTCCCGTCTTGTTTGATAGCTTCACGATATACCAATGTATTATAAGAACTTTCCAAGGTTCTGAAATCAGGATCAAAAGTGCCATCATGGCATCCCGCATTTGCACAGGTTGGTTTAAAAATATAAGTATATAGGCCGGCAATTGAAGCAGAGTCAGGATCCTTGAAAGTAAATTTTACAGTATCCTGTTTTGGATTATAATCGTCAAAAGGATTATCGGGAATTTCCGGTTTTTGACATGCTTGAAACCAAACCGTCAAAGCACATGCAAAAAATATAATTTTTTGATTTCTTCCCATCTAACAATTCATTATATTCTATCAAATAAAGATCTAGCAGAACCATCAAGAAGTCCTGCCCTGTAGACCGTTTCTTTAATACCAAAAATATCTGCAATCGTTGGAACTATATCTGATGCATCTCCTAATGGTGATTGTTCAGAACCACGTTTCAAATTTGCATCCACACCAGGCCCTACCATCATCGTGAAAATCCTTCGCGCATTTGGGCTACCGGAATGATCAAATGCAAACCAATCGTTGAGATCTTTTATGGAGTTGTTCTCTTCGTCTCTTCCATGCTCCGGCATAACAATCATAATCGTATTGTTTCTCATTTCAGGAATTGCTTGAATCTCCTTCCACAAGAATGCAATCCCATGATCAGCGCGATGAACATTTTTTAAATACGCTGTGAAATTTCCATGACAGACATCAATATTGCTGAGATCCACTATAGTCAATCGAGGTTTGAACCAACGCAATAATTCCACAGTATATCCCAATGTTATCAGATCACCATTATCACTAACCGGTGGAGTAATAATTTTACCTTGTTTTACTTTTTCAAAAGTTTGGCGTACGAATTCTCTTATGTTATTTTCTTCCTCCGGTGTATTATAGAGATGCGGAATTTCGAGTCCTTCATTCGTAAAGTTTTGATTCAGAAATCCTCTGATTTCCCGAAACATTTCATAATCGGTATCTGGATGATAATTTTTAAAATCCATGAAGTGTTCTTTCCCGGGAGCTCCAAACGTGACGGTTGGTGCTATAAAATTTCCTGCAAATCGACGGCCATAATCTTTATGGTCGGAATAATTCAATAAAGATCGGGAGCCGGTTAAAGTATTTGCTACTGACCAACAGTCTGTTGCTTTAAATCCTGCATGTTTTCTTAAATACTCAAATATCGTTGGAGAGGCTGTTCTTTGACGGAGACCAGAAGTAGTATAATAGTTTCCCGAAACCCCTGTACTCAATCCATTAAAATGACCTGCACTTCCTTTTGAAAATCGTACTTCTGGAAACAACACACCTTGTCGCTGAAGTGATGTCTGTAGAATGGGATTAATTGGAAATGCGCCTACAATATTGTTTTTGACATCATCAATGCCGTATGCTATCTTATCTGTTGGTGGCGCTCCATCTAATAAATTATACATGATGTTGCCTTCGATCTGTTCGTTTTGGCTTCCGGCCAAATAGCGTTGCAATACAGATTCCTGTTGACGCAATCCACCTGCAAACTGAACAAAGACAACATGCTTTGCCATCATTGGTGCTTGTTGTGCAAACAATACTCCTGTAGGAAGCAGGTATGGTACTCCGATGCTTCCTGCAGCAACTACAGCAGATTTTTTAATAAACTTTCTTCGATTCATAAGCACTACTGTTTAATAATGAAAATGTTCATTGCAGGTACCAAAGCCAAAATAAAAGTGCTCCGGAGTAACATTAGGTCTGCTCTTAATATAATTTAACATCCAGTTGAGTTCTGCTTCTGTAGGCTCTCTAACAAGAAATCGCTTATAAGTTGCCCGAATAAAAGCTTCCGGATCCTTCAGCATTTCTTCTTTGCTAGGAATTATAACCTTCGGATCATTCATGTATTTGCTTAACAAAATATCAAATGCAACCTGCTTATCTCCAATCGATTCAATTGCTTTTTGTGCGCCCAGCATAGAATTAGGGCTAATGGCTCTTTGAAAAAAATTGGTGTATAAAATGGAAATATATTGTGATACAGATTTGGGTTTAATCTTTTGACTGTTGACCGGTAAAACAGTTTGATCATCAATTTGATAGACATAATAATCCTTTTGGCAAGACACCATAAGAAGAATTAAACATCCAATTCCTAATCTGTAAATTTTTTTACTTAAATCCTGCATATTCATCTGTAACAGCAATTTGTTTTATGACTTCACGTATGTCCTGGTGAATTAAATATTCCGGAAGAAGACTCGCCAATTCCAGCGAACTCGGAAAGCGGTTAAGGTAGATTTGAAAAATCCAGATTATCATTCCCTCGTGCATAGCAGGAGATTCAATGAGACTGTTAATAAATTCTGTTTTATTGCTGCAATATCTACCAAAAACCTGACCAGGTATTGATTTCTGGATAATATTAAAAGCAACTGTATATTCCTGATTTGTCGGCAACCTAAACAGTAAATCATCATAAGCTGCTCGGATAAAATTGAAGGTATTCATATTGATGATGTCATAAATGCGATTATCCAACATGAATTTAAAAACTTGATGGTAGCGGATATCCCCATTAAAGTGATCATCGTGACACTGCAGCACGTTTTGAAGCTTTCTCACCTCATTTAACTTCTTATAAAATGCATCCCATTTGCCATCCATGGAGTCACGCATAGCGTCAGAGATTAACATACCCATTTCACGGGAAATTTCTTCATCTGAAACCGCTTCAATACAACGTACTTTAGCGAGATTGTATAAATTTAAATAATAGGCAGCTTTGTAGGACCGCTCTCCTATTCTAAAAGTCGTGTCCTGCATTAATCTGTTGATTAAGTCAAGGCGCGCCTGACGACTGAGTTCCTTTACTTTAAAGGTATCAACCTCCGGGCCTAATTCTACTTTTAAAGGCTCCCTCCCAATCAAATCAATAAATAACCGGTTGACATAATTCTCGATCTTTAACCTCGAAATATTCGTCACTGAAATAGGATCATTGTCCTTTATGACATTAATATTCTCTTTCGTACACCCAATGAATAATAAAATAAAGAAAAAGAATTGCACACCTTTAATAGTTCTTATTACTTTTTTAATAGAATTGAGGTTTTGGAGGCAATTCATATATCTGGAGTTCAAAAGTAAAAGTAAGCAGTTTCATTTAATATTTCCCTGTTTTACCTTGATAATTTTAAAAAAGTACCTATACTTTTGAAGCTAAGGGCTATTGTTAAATTCAATTATCACTACCCTTTTGGGCTTCAAAATGACCCAAATTCCATCATTTTTGTCTTACCCTATTTGGCAGGAAATAATGAAGTCCAATTCGCAAATTCGTTTTGACTCGCAGAGGGAAATTTATGGCTTCGAATTACTATACGTTTGAAAATAGAAAGTTTACAGAAGGATTAATTTCAATTACCCTCTGATTGAAGTGGAAGCTTAATTGTAAAAACGGTTTTACTTCGCAATGGGAATTCTTCAGAATGCTCTACACTGCTTAGTTCCAAAATCCCGTTATGAGCTTTGGTAACAATATCATAAGAAATTGATAATCCCAAGCCTGTTCCCTGACCGGTTGGTTTTGTGGTATAGAAAGGTTGAAATACTTTTTGTTGAACATGCTGCGGAATACCAATACCATTGTCTTCAATTTCTATAACGAGATACTGATTATGCTTATATGTTCTGGATGTTACCAATGCTTGATAATTTGGAATACCCATTTTTGCTTTTTGTTCAACTGCATAAAATGCATTATTTATGATATTCAAAATTACTCTACCGATTTCCTGATTAAGTACTACTATTTTTGGTAAATCCTCGGCAAGTTCAGTCTTGAAATTTGCATTAAAAGATTTATTCTTAGCACGCATTCCATGAAACGCAAGACGCGTAAACTCTTCAACTAATAAATTGACGTCTGTTTCTTCCTTCTTGTCAGATCCTTTTCTTGAATGTTGCAACATCCCTTTTACAATAGATTCTGCTCGCTTACCATGAGTAAGAATTTTATTCGAATTATCTTTAATGATAGTCAGGTCTTCATTAACTTCCTCCATATTTAAATCTGCAACACTAACATCTTTGAGCTTTTCAATAACTTCATCAATTATTTCAGTATTAATATCAGAGAAATTATTGATAAAATTTAAAGGATTCTGTATTTCGTGAGCAATGCCTGCAGTTAATTCACCCAGAGAAGCCATTTTCTCGGCGTGAATTAATTGATCTTGAGCCTCCTGCAATTTATTATAAGATTTCACCAATTCATTGGTTCGAACTTCTACCTTTTCTTCCAGACTGGAGTATAATAATGCATTCTGAAGTGATATTGCCATTTGTGTGGATAGCAAGTTTATAATATTCATTCTGTTCTCAGTAAATGTTCCAATAATTTTATTATTTTCCAAATAAATTAATCCAAACAAACTGCCTTGATGCATTATGGGCGTACATAAAATCGATCTTACATTATTTTTTACTATATAAGGATCATTTATGAAATTACTTTTTTGACTTGCATTTTCCAAAACTATAGATTCCTTTAAATTGACAACATAGTTTATTATAGTCTGTGGAACCAATTCAGAAAAAGGAGTTTGAATTTTCTCAAGAATTTCCAGCCCTTTTTCATATGCATATGCTTTTGGCAACAATTTATGATTCTCCAGAATCAACAACACAGCTTTCTCTGACCCTGCATTTTGCATTATGATTTTAATCATTTTTTCCAAAAGCGATTCTAATCTAATTTCACCGGCAATTGTTTGTGATGCATTAACAATACTAGTAAGGTCAACATTTGCTTCATCAGTTTGATTATACTTCACTGAAGTGGATGAAATTAAATGTGCCGCTGAGCTTTTCTCAGAAAACTTTTCGATAAGAGAAGAGATTAAAACTTCTTTCGTTTTATAATTTAGAGACTCATACAATTTCAATGAAGCATGTAAATATGGCAATGCCAATAAGGGTGTGGATTTCTTGATATAATATGAAGCCAATCTTTCCAAACTTAATCCTTGTTGCGCGAAATACTCATTTGTTCCAGCAAGTTCAATACTCCGTTCGAAATGCTGCAAAGCCTGAGATTCGTTGTTACGCAAAAGATTTAATTCTGCTTGCATTAATTCATAAGTATGAGAATGATTTTTAGGATTAAACTCAGACAAAGATTTAAATTTTGCAAGAATGCTGTTTAATTTCCTCTTCCAAAGTATTCGGGTTGTAAAATTCTGCTTATTATACAATTCACAATATACAATAAAAGTAACTATCTCTAATTTTGTAACGACGATCAATCCAATCAGAGATTGTAAATATTTTTCAGATTTTTTGATAAATGGTAATGCTTCTTCAAATTGATAATTATTGTATAATATTTCAGCTTTAAAAATATTAAACATACCCAATCCGGAAAAATATTTCCTTTTCTCGAGGTTATTTAAATACTTTTCTTCATTGAAAAACTCGCTGTTAAGACTAGCCGGAGATTCAGTATTACCGTTATAGCAATTGACAGCCTGATTAAACAAATAAGTCGAATCAATTGCGTCTACAAACCTTGTGTCTTCAGTAAGCTTAATATACTTTCTGTTTTCTTGCAATACTCTTGACAAAGGCAATACAGGATTAAATATAATTGCATTGGCAGCACAATATGCCAGGAAAAATAAATCTCCAGATTCAAAACCAGCCTCTATACCCGCTTTGTACCATTGTTCTTGTTTATTCCAATGTTTGCTGACGTGAAGCATAAGAACTCCATAAGCAGCAATGACTCTACATCTATATTCCCGATCATTAAGTTTATAATTAAGATCCACAGCCAATTTTCCAAAAGCTTCTTTGGAGTTGTAATCCTTAAAAGCTTCGCCTAAAACTGCGCCATATGCAGTATACGCAAATGAGGATTCCGGACAATTCCCTTTATCCAATGAAAGATTAACGACTTTTAGAGAACTTAATCCATATAAATTATCATTTCCTAAAATATAAGCGGCAGGTCCTATCTCAGTAAGCAACCTTGCTGCAAGTCTTGATTCTTCATCTTTCATTAATGGAAGTTCCAATAAGTCTTCAACTTTTCTTCCCCTCATTTTCCACTTCACTTTAAACACTTCCTTTAGCACATCCAACAATCCCGGTTTCTCAGATATTTTAATTCCCAATCGAGCAAGACCTTTTACACCTTGCTGAATGGCTTCTTCGGTCTTACCTAATGTTGTGTACTGTCTTAATCTTATAGAAAGTCCTTTAACATAATCAATATTAGATCCAGCGTTTTTTAATAAACTCTCAACACTTGATTCTGCCAAATCAAGCTTTCCTACTTGATAAGCATTTTGTGCCAGACCGGAATATAATTCATAACTTAGTGAATAATCAACCTTCCAACAATCATCGGATATAAATTCAATACCTTTCGTAAAGTGTTCTATAGCTGATTGATATGCAATAGCCAGCTGTGCCTTCTTTCCAGCAACTAAATTATATCTTGCATATTTCAATCTTTCAGATTCACTTTTTACTACATTCATCCCAACATTAAGATGGGTAACAATTTCAATAATTTTAGAATCCAAATGCGGACCACTAAATTCTTTTAATTTTTGTTTTCCTAATTCATAATGAATTTTCTGCCTTTCTTCTTCAGAAATGGAATTGAGTACAACTTTAAATATTTTTTCATTAGAAAATCGAAATGACGCACCGAAATCATTTTCTGCATTTATTAATAAATAATGATCATTCTCCGGAGAAATTATTTCATTTTTTATTGCAGGTAGAATTAGATCTAAAGTTTTCTTTGCAGATTCGCGCTTATATAAACATAAGGAAAAAAGATCAAATTGCAATCCAATGCAAGATGCAATCTGGAGTAAAGATTTCTCATCTTCTGAAAGATCTCTCCACGCATTTTCAAGCAATTCTATAAACTTAACTGTAGATTCAATATGAATGGTTTTCGTCTCATCAATCATCCACTTCTTACTGACCTTATCGAAGTACAGATACTTACTATTGAACAGACTTAAGAGCAGATTATTCACGGCATCAGGATTACCATCCGTTCTTTTAAGCAATAATTGTGTTAACTTTTCTGTTGATTCACTATTAAAATTAAAGGAATCCTGAACCAACTTCTCTATGTGTACTGTACTGTAATTTTCTATATACAGATCTACAGTATAATCTTTTTTATTCAACTTCTCAACCAGTTCTTTAACTTCTGCATTGAGGTGAATTCCTTCATCCTGATATGATAGAACCAATAAAAAATGGGGAATCTTTCCTCCAATTTCATATAATAGTTTAGCAGAAGCTTCATCACAATACTGAACATCTTCTAAAACAAGAATTAATGGATGATCTGTAGTGGAAAAAAACTTGATAAATTCTCGAAATGCAAAAAAGACTCTGTTCTGAGAAGCTTCAATATTTAAATTTACTGGTTCAGCAACATTTTCAATCAACTTTCCAAGATCAGGAATCAATTCAACCATAACGGACAAATTCATCCCTAAGTGAGACACTAAGTCTGCCTTTATTTTATTCAATTCGAACTCTGACTCGCTGGCTAGAAATCTCACCAAATTACTAATAGCTATTTTTAAAGCTTGTAACGGAACTGCTTTTTTGAATTGGTCAAATTTTGTATTTACATAATAAGCGTTTCTTTTAAGTCCAACCTTATGAAGCTCTTTTGTTAAGACAGATTTTCCAGTTCCTGTGTTGCCATGCAATAAGACAGTTAAAGAATTGGATTCAGCGACTTTTTCAAATGCATCAAGAAGAGAGTTTAATTGAACATCTTTACCGTAAATCTTATCGGATTCTATAAACTTACTGCCTTCATTATGATCTGACAGAAACTCTGTGGTTAATTCTGAAATATTATCTATTCTATCAATACAAAATTGAAGATCCTGTATTATACTATCTACATCCTGATACCTTTCTTCAGGCATTTTGGATACTGCCTTTAGAATAATATTGCAAATAATTTCAGGCACTCCATTTTGTTGCAACAATTTGATATTTGGAACTCTTGTAAGTTGAGAATGTATTAACTCATTGAGTTCTCGATTTTCAAAAGCATCTTCTCCGCTTAATAAAAAGTAAAAAATAAGACCCAATGAATAAATATCCGATCTATGATCTACAATTCGGTTTAATCTTCCCGTTTGCTCAGGTGAAATATATTGTAATGATTGATGCCAAGTGATCAATCCCTGAAGATCATTATTTTCTGTATTATGTTTCGAAGCAAGGCAAAAATCTGTTACAAGGAACTTATCAGAGTCATTCGATTTAAATATTGTTTTAGGGCTTAAATTTTTATGTACTATACTGTTTTCATGAAGCTCTTTAATAATTGAAGAGATACTTATCGCATCTTTTAAAAACTCTTGAATATTAAAATTGCTTTTCTTCTTTACATTAAAAAGATTTCTTGCATCAAAATTTTCAAAGATGGAAACAGGAATTCCTGAACTCGACTGAATTTCCAGCACAGGCAATATTCCATTACATTTAAGGCCCTCTAGAATTTGTTGTTCTCGCAACAAATATGCTTCATCCAGCTCTGAGTATCTGTCAGCATGTAAAACTTTGGCAATTCTTAGTTGATTCTTACTTTCAATTCTAAATAAGGAATAGGCTCTTCCTTCATAAAGAATTTCTTTTATTTCATTTGATGGTATCAGTGTTTTTTGTATCATTCCAGGAAGAATTAAATTCTATAAAACATCAGAATTTAATTTCTTTCAATATCCAGTTCTTTTGTTAAAGATAAAATTACAAATTGTATAAATGAAAATAAAATAATCATATAGTATGTAGCCGGGTTCTCATTTATAGGCCATAAATGACCTAAGATATCAGAAACGACTTTTCCAGGATTCGTAAAAAGGTCCCAGGAATTTAATCGAAGAACTCTTCCTAAATAAATTCCGAAACTTGAAAGCACAATTGCGCCAATAATTAATACGTTAACCCATTTATGTCCGATGTGCGGGATCAATAAATCATGTATAATTCTCAGTGAAAAGAAACCAAAAAATAATGACAATATTGAAATCGAAAAAATTATTAACGTATCATAAACTACAGCTTGTTCGTTAGGCTCTATGTGAATCAAGTCTGTAATCATATATGTTGAATTAGGATAAAATAACAACCAAAGTCCGCAACCCAAAAAAAGTAAAAAATTATTTATTTTATTCTTTACCCCGGATAAGATTAAAGCAACAAGCAAGGGTACGAATCCCAAAAATAAATTAAACAATAAAAAGTTATAAGTTGTATTACCAACAATAGAATTTCGAACAAACAAAATCACAATATTGAGAACAGTAATTATAACAATGGGTAAATATCCCTTAAGATTTAATATTGACATAATTTGAATTTTTATGTGTTAATCAATTTCAACAGACGGATCAAAATCAAAAATATAGGCTACAGTTAACCACAAGATCCAGCATACAATGCCAAAAAGAAGATAACCGAAGTATCCAAGAAGTGGCATTTCAGAAAAAATGTGAATCACATCCAGATAAGGAACGGAATATTTCCAATAATTAGGATTGGTCGGTGCATAATCATGAAACCACTCTGATCCAAAATTCCAAAATTCCCAGAAAAATCCGGTTGCCAAGGTTGCAAATGCGATTAAAATTAAAGGAGACCAATTCCCATTTCTACCAATTTCTACAAATGGTGTCCAATATTTTCCAATGTGCATCGCTGGAACAAGTATAGGGACCAAACTTACCCAAAGTAAAAAGAAGAGGATATACGGGAAGTAACCCATTGCACACATTGAAACCAATCCAATACTCCAAAGAATCCAATTTCCAGTTTTACCTACGCTGATCTTAGGTCCATTTGAATATCGAGAATTTAAAGCAGGAAATGTTTTTAATAAAAAGTAAAACTCAAAGATCACAGGCAATACTGTAGTATATGATAATAACTGCCATGAGATATTCCCAAAATTTGTAAAAATCTTATTATTAGGATAATACCAATTCTCTAAAACAAAAAAATTGAGATACTCAAATACAAACCAGCTGAAACTAGAAACAACACCCAGTAATTTCATGGTATTTGGCCTTACAGAAATCAATGAGCGTCCGGAATTACGCTTGTAAACAATGGAATCTAAAACTAAAATAAAACCCCACCATAAAGGAACAAAGGTAAAATGGTCAATCGGCTCGACGATCTCAAGTCGTCCCCACATAAAAAACCAACTCAGTAACATTACAATAAGTCCAGGCTTAAACCAAGCCGGATACGCTACAGGAGTTTGGGGTTTAACTATAATTTGCTTTTTAAACCCTGCTAGTTTTGGGAAAATCAAAAGCAATACAAAAATGGAAACAATAGTACAAGCAATTATGAAGTAAATCTGGCTAAAGCCGGGTGGGTTTTGAACCTCCTGGGCAGGAAATTCACCATATCCCGGTGGAGGCCCGCCAAATTTAAAGTAACTTCCAATGGAGGGTAAAATAAGGGTAAGTGCAAAGGAACCTAACAGTAGCCAATATCGTTTCATTTTGTTTGATTTGAGGTTAACTTTGCTCAAATATAGTTAGGTATCTTCAATCTTTATATTATTTTTACGTGCTAGCTGGATGATCTTACAAGATATTTACATAGTTAAATTCTGTATGCTAAGATAAAAACAGATAATTAAAAAATCAATAACCGAATTTAAGATCCTTTGTATATAAATATACATATCGTATGTTATTAAAAACCTCAAATAAATTTACCAAAATCCTTGTAGTCGATGATGAAATTGATCTTGAAACACTAATTCGGCAAAGGTTCCGTCAAAAAATCAGAGACAAGGAATATGAGTTTGTGTTCGCATCAAATGGTGTTGAAGCATTAGAACAAATAAAAAGTGATTCGGAAATTGATATTGTATTAAGTGATATTAATATGCCGGAAATGGATGGATTGACTTTATTACTAGGCATTTCTGAATCCTATCCTTTACTGAAAACGGTAATCGTTTCAGCATACGGTGACATGGAGAATATACGTACAGCTATGAACAGAGGTGCATTTGACTTCATAACGAAGCCAATAAATTTTGAAGATCTTGAGTTAACAGTCCAAAAAACAATTCAATACGTTTCTCAATTAAAAACAACCGTTGAAGCAATCCGGGAAAATAACATTCTTAAAATGTATGTTGATGAATCGGTATTGAAGTTTATGAACACTAAGGAATTTGAAATTGACGTAAGCATTAGTGAAACCATCGATGCCAGTGTGGCATTTATTGATATTTGTTCATTTACGAGTTTCAGTGAAAAAGAAACTCCGGACAAGGTTGTAAAGTCACTTAACTGTTATTTTGATCTGATGGTTAAAGAAATTATAGCCCAGAAAGGTCATGTTGACAAATTTATCGGCGATTGCATAATGGCAGTATTTAAAGGAAATTATCACCTCGATAGAGCCATCGAAGCGTCTCTAGCAATCCGGGAAAAGATAAAAGCACTACCAAAAGAAAATGATTTTTCACCGGCAGTTTCTATAGGAATTAATAGTGGAGAGATGATCTCCGGAAACCTGGGTTCAGCGACATTGAAAAGATTAGACTTTACCGTTATCGGAGATACAGTGAATACTGCACAGCGACTTCAAGGTCTTGCTGCACCTTCTCAAATCTTAATAAACAAGCAGTGCTATGATAAAGTCAAAGATTCTTTCCATTGCAATAATATAGGAGTACATGAATTAAAAAATAAGAGCAAGTTGCAAGAAGTTTATGAAGTAATCAATTAGTCATACTTGCTAAGGTTTAAAATTCCAATTCGATCTTGCTGAGAATAATCTGCTTTTTTCTATTAGCCCACCCCAGTTATTTTAACTTAGAAAAACGCTTCTAAAACCTGGAAAGCTCCTTTAAAAATAATATTACGAAGATCTTCGTAGATATGTAACAATGCATTACCTTTACCCCTAAATCAATCCACAAATATGAAATTTCAATCAATTTGCGTCCTTCTCCTACTATATTTCCTATATACAGGCTCCGTACATTCCCAAAACCCCTTACATTCTCTACTCGACCGAAAATTGGACTCAATGAGAATTCTGAGAGGCAACAAAGGTTTAAGTGCTAGTATAATTTTTTCTGATGGTTCTCATTGGTCTTCTACTTCCGGTGTTTCGTCCTCTATTCTGAATTTAGATACTTCTATGATATTTAGCATTGGATCTATTACTAAAACTATTACCTCTGCAGCGATATTAAAATATACCGAAAATCAAAAATTGCAATTGGATGATCCAATCGGAGAACATATTGATAGTATCAAATTTGTCAATTCTACCATAACTATCAGACAACTACTTCGTCATCAATCCGGCATATTTGATATTCTTACGAATCCCCAATTTAATGTATTTATGAATAATTATCCGGACTCTATTTGGCTTGCAAGAAATGCTTTAACAACGTTTCTTCAAAAACCAAATTTTGCTCCCGGCACTGCTTTTCAATATTCAAATTCCAATTATGTAATTCTGGGTATGATTCTTGAAAAAATTAGCGGAAAACCTTATGCAGATGTAATTGAAGAGCTATTTCAAACACAAGCTCAATTTCCTTCATTCACAATACGACCCTACCGAGATTATGGAATCCCTATCGCGAATGTTTGGTTGGATTATACCGGTGACAACATAGTTGATGATGCAGAAGATTACATTTTTAATTGGAAAGCATTTAGCTCAATCGTTGCACCTGCAGGATGTATATTCTCCAATGCTTATGATATAACAAATTGGATCAAACAATTCTGTGGAGATAAATTAATTTCAGAAGCTATAATGAATGAAGCCAAAACAACAATCAGTGCTGGACTTCCAAACAATACTTCATATGGCTTAGGACTGATGAAACGTAAATTAGCAGGCTTTGATGCCTATGGACATGGAGGTGATATTGGTTATTCTGCCTTTAGTTGGTATCTTCCGGAAAAGAATGTCAGTATTTCCATATTAAATAATGATGGTTCAAAAACTTCCTGGACACTGAATCCTGTCATTGAAGAATTGTTAAAAACGTATTTCAATTTTGTTGCGAGTTCACTTACCGACTTTTCATCTCAAGAATATACCTTAATATATCCCAATCCAACTTCGGATATATTAAATATTTCATTGCCAAAAATAAATACTGACTACAAAATAAAAATATACTCTTCTACAGGTAAGCTATTATTTAATACAGATTTAGACCAAGGAATAATAACACATTTAGATGTGAATGAACTACATGCAGGGATTTACTTCATAGAATTTATCTCTTCCGGCAAATTAAGTTTCAGAAAAACATTTATAAAGTTATAATTCATGACTAAATCGTTAATTACAACAGGCCTATTGTTTACACTATCTGTAGTTAGTGGACAGATATTTGAAGACCAGTCTAATCGTCTTCCGTCCACAAGCTCTGCTTCCAATATGGATGTCAAAGCTTTAGATATTGATAAGGATAATGATTTAGATCTGGTCTTTGCAAGAGAATTTCAGGCCAATTTCATTCTTATTAATGATGGCAAAGGAAATTTCACAAATGGTACAATCGGTAATCTCCCGCAGCCAATTCGTGACTCAGAAGATGTTGCGCATGGAGATTTTAATAATGATGGAAATATTGATCTTGTTTTTTGCAGTGAAGATGATATAAATCTTAGCATAAGAAATGTTCATGAATATTATTGGGGAGATGGTAAAGGAAAATTTACTTCAAGCAATATTATTCTACCTGATTCAGAAGCCAATGCAGTAATTGCTGAAGATATAAACAATGATCTATACGCTGACCTTATATTTGGAAATAAAGGCTTTATCAACATTTTAATAAATGATGGCACCGGAAAATTCACACTCGACACAAACCGTATTACCCGAATTTTTAGAACAACTCAGGACCTCATTCTATTCGACGCAGATGGAGATAAGGATAAAGATCTATTAGCAGGCAATGAAGATGGCAATCTTTTTTTTTTAAATAACAATGGATTTTTTACTGAGTCAACGAGTAATCACTTTGATAAATTTCCGAATGTTGAAACCCGAAAACTAGCTGTTGCAGATATTGACAACGACAATGATCTGGATGTATTTTTTGCCAATGTACAATTTATTCAAAGCAAGATTAAACAAAATTTATTGTATGTCAATGATGGCAGGGGAAACTTCAAAAATGAAACCGATCTAAGATTGTCTAATTTTTTCGACCATACCATTGATGCTATTTTTGAAGATGTTAATGATGATAAGTATGCAGATCTCGTTCTCGCGAATGTGTTTGGTGGACCTATCAGAATATTTATTAATAATGGTTCCGGTGTCTTTGAAGACGCTACTCTAGAAATTCTCGGTGAATATTATTACAGAGATGCATTGGGAGTAATTTCCTCTGATTTAAATGGTGACGGGTTGAAAGATTTATACTTTTGTCACAGGGATAGAGGAAACAAGACACAAAAAGACCTTATGCTCTTTAATAAAAATACAAAGGTCAAAGTACACACTCCCACTAAGCAGAATATTAATCTTATAATCAATGGGATCTATAAATCATCTATTTTTATAGAAGCTACAATAGACGGTCCCATTCAATCAATTGCACTTTTTGACATTTTGGGAAATAAACTCAATTCTAATTATGACACATTGATTGATTCGCAAAAAATAACAGTAGATATCAAATCCTTTTGCAGCAGTAATCAATTCTTACTTCTCACTATATATTCAAATAACAAAATTCATAACTACAAAATATTACTTCCTAAATAAAGTATTCCTTCTTCAATAAACGATCTAATCATGCGAGTAATTACAATATTCACTTTCACAATATTTCTATTTCTAAATTCCATTATTGGACAAAATACAATGATTTTCGGATCCATAAAGGATAACAATAATTCTCCATTAGAATTTGTATTACAAACTCTATACAACGCCACAGACTCTACAATTGTTAAATCATCTTTTTCCGAATCCAATGGTACATTTTCAATTGACAATATTGATGAAGGTAGCTATTATATCCAATTTTATCTTTTGGGGTATAAAATGAATCGTTATGAGCTTTTTACTATTACAAAAAACCAAAAGGAATTTAAAATCCCGGAAATAACTTTGGTTCAAGAATCTAAGGAATTAAAAGAAGTAACCGTAAGTTCGACAAAAAGTTATATCGAACGAAAAATTGACAGAACCATTGTAAATGTCGATGCACTCATTTCCAATCAAGGTAGCAATATTCTTGAAGCTATGGAAAAAGCTCCGGGAATACAGGTTGATGAATCGGGCTTAATCAAAATGAAAGGAAGATCAGGAGTCGCGGTATATGTGGATGACAAGTTAATTCCTCTTTCAGGAACAGAACTTCAAAGTTATCTTCAAGCAATACCAACTTCAACGATTCAAAGAATTGAACTTATAACAAATCCACCTGCTCGTTATGATGCATCAGGAAACGCAGGAATAATAAATATAGTTACCAAAAAAACCAGATCAAAAGGTCTTAATGGAAACCTAAGTACCGGATTTACAAAGGGACGATACGAAAGAAACAACAATTCTCTGAATCTGAATCTGAACATTAACAAGTGGCTGTTTTATACACAACTAAGTGGTGGTTTTAGAAACACTTTTCAAGATCTTAATATAAATCGTTATTACAAAAACCTGGATATTACTTCACGCTCAGCGTTTCAACAAAACTCATTCATTGTTAAGAAAGCTGATATATTTAATTCCCGCACAGGAGTTGATTTTTTTCTAAATCAGAATAATCAAATTGGAATATCATTGCGCACTCAGCTTCATAAGTCCAATAATCAGACTGATAATAATGCATACATTTCTCTGCCAACTCTAATACTACTTCAAAACATAAAAGCCGATAATTCTGAAATTGGTAAATTTAGGAACAAGACCTATAACCTCTATTGGAAAAACGCTATCGGCAAGAAAGGTAAAAATATATATGCCGATTTTGATTATGCCACATACAATTCTACCAATAATCAGATATTTAAAAATTCTGTTACAACGCTCAATGATAACTTAACCTCATTTGATCAAACTCTGGGTTCAGTTCCTACAAGTATAGAAATCTTTGGTACGAAATTAGATTATGTAAATCCCATAAATGATAATTCCAAATGGGAAGCCGGATTAAAATTCTCAAGAACTCTTACAGATAATATTGCAGATTATAAATCTGTATTAACTATAGACACTACCCCGAATTACAATCTCAGTAACCGGTTTGAATACAATGAAAAAATTATTGCAGCCTATGGATCCTATTCTCATCAAATTGGAAAAGTGGGTCTTCAATTTGGACTAAGAGCTGAACATACACAATTGGAAGGATATCAGTATGGCAATCCAATCATCAAAGATTCGACAATTTCAAATCAATATCTAAGTCTGTTTCCAACTTTCTATGCAAGTTGGAATCCTGATACAATAAACACTCACTCTTTCAATTTTTCGTATGGAAGAAGAATTGATCGTCCATTCTTTCAAGACTTAAATCCATTCATTAGTCCACTTGACAAATTTACTTTTTATGGAGGCAATCCCAATTTGAAACCAACATTCGCTCATAACTTGTCATTCTCGCATACATTTAAAAGTGCATTAACAAGCTCCATCAACTACAGCTTTTCAGATAACAATATTGTCGAAACATTGGAGATAGTAGATACTATATATTATAGCAGACCTGGTAACGTTGCCAACAATCAACAAATTAGTCTTTCTGTAGAAGGCGCCTACCCCTTTAAAAAATGGTGGACTCTTACTGCATATGTTGAGGGAGCTTATGTTGATTTTAAAAGTAAATTGTATACTGAAAATTTACATTCCAATGGGTATAATGCATTTGTTCAATTCAACAATATTTTTCAATTCAAAAATGATTGGTCCGCAGAACTTAGAGGCGATTATTCAAGCGATGCAATTTACTCACAATTAAAAATAAGAAGCTGGAGTACATTGAATTTCTCAATCGCTAAAAAAATATTAAAATCGGCAGCTACAATTAAGTTAAGCGTAAATGACATTTTTTATACACGAAGAGCTGATGGAATTATTTATAATTTAGCCAACACAGATGCAGATTGGAACAGTAGACTTGATTCACGAAATGTAAATATTAATTTTTCTTACAGATTTGGAAAAGCTTTGCGAAATAGTCAGAGAAATGAAAATACTGGTTCAGCTGATGAACAGAAAAGAGTTAAGAATTAGTAATACTATTAGATAAAAAATCATCTGCTCATTTTATATAATGTGAATTCCTATTTCATGTAATTTCACTATCCAGCCTTGAATTTTATTTAATACAATATTTCTGACTTGCGAACAGACAGGGGTTGACTTAATCAATATAACCTAAAAAAGAAGGATTTCGTCTATTTTTCAAATAATTCAGCATTTTTGAACAATATATACCCTTAATTTATTCCTTAATATTACTTTTACCTTAACAAAATAAATATCAATGAGTCAGCATTATTACGAGGCAGCCGACCTGGCTAAATTTGGCAAAATCTCTGAATTTCAGAAAGCCATGGGTGATAAATTCTTTGCCTGGTATGGTGAAGTTTATAAAGACGGTGCCCTTTCTGCAAGGGAAAAGTCCTTAATAGCCTTAGCAGTAGCGCATGCAGTTCAATGTCCATATTGTATCGATGCGTATAGTACGGATGCAGTAGAAAAAGGATACAGCGAAGCTCAGATGATGGAAGCAGTACATGTGGCAGCTTCTATCCGAGGTGGTGCGTCTCTGGTACATGGTGTTCAAATGATGAATAAGGTTAAAGAAATTTCAATGTAATAAATCTTCATCGATCGTTTTTTCATAATTAATATTTATATACACACCATAAATGAAGAGTTTAAAGGCCTTACAACATCAACTGTCAGAACCAGCATATCAATTAGAAGTTATTGAACGTGATTTTAATCAGAAATTATTTAAACAATCACTTCAGGAAAGTAATCTTTATCCGTTAAAGACAATAGGATTTCAAATATTCCAAATCAACGTTGGAAAAATGTGCAACCAGATCTGTAAACATTGCCATGTTGATGCCGGACCTGATAGGAAAGAAATTATGACAAGGGATACAATGCAGACTTGTCTAAACATTCTCGCTGACCATCCGGAATTTACTTCTGTTGATCTGACTGGTGGCGCACCGGAGATGAATCCAAATTTTCGTTGGTTCGTAGAAAAAATAAGCAAGCTAAATCGAAAAGTTATCGTACGTTGTAACTTAACTATTATTGTTGCTAATAAAAAATACAATGACCTTCCTGAATTTTTTAAGGAAAACAATGTAGAAGTTGTTTCATCATTACCATTTTATTCGAAGGATCGAACAGATAAGCAAAGAGGCGATGGGGTATTTGAAGATTCAATACTGGCTCTAAAATTATTAAACAAGATAGGCTATGGAATGCCGGATTCTAATCTCCAGCTGAATCTTGTATATAACCCTGCCGGTGCATTTTTACCTGCGAATCAGGAGTTGCTTCAACTTGAATTCAAGAATTCTTTGAGAAATGATTTCTCCATTGAATTCAACAATCTATATACTATAACCAATATGCCAATAAGCAGATATCTGGATTATCTATTAGCCAGCGGAAACTATGAGTCCTATATGAATAAGTTGATAAATTCTTACAACCCAGTTGCTGCAAGTGCGGTTATGTGCAGAAACACTCTAAGTATTGGTTGGGATGGTTATATTTACGATTGCGACTTTAATCAAATGCTTGATCTCAAAGTAGATAGTGTATCAACGCACATCGATTCTTTTAATTCAAAAGATTTATCAGATCGGAATATTGTTATTAATCAACATTGTTATGGATGTACTTCGGGTTCTGGAAGTAGTTGTGGAGGTTCCACAACATAATCACAGTTTTAATTTTTACTGTTTATTATTTACTATTTAACATTTACTATTTATTATTCATTCAGCCCCCAGTCGTAATCAAGATAATTGATCTTTGCTTTTTCGTGGATTTTAACTTCGGAATACTTATTGATAAATGCTCTAACTCCTCCTGACTTTTTAAAATCTCCACCATACCAATTAAATATTTTAGAAACACTGGCAGAGTTTGATTTAATTTTATTTCGAAAAGGATCTTCTAAAAATTTTCTACTTTGATTGTCCAATTGAGAATCTAATTGATCAGCAGTAAACGCTTTATTCATTAAAATTGGGCATGATTTTGAAGCGCAGACAAGTGCCATATGTATTCTAGGATCATCAAAATTCTTTCGAAGTTTTCCATGCTCAATATTATTCAAGTCTAAGGTTTCTCCACCAATTTTGATAAATTTAATGTCCCAGCTTGTGTTTACGAAAGGAATTTTTCCAGCAATATCCTTAATACTTTTTAACGGATAATGAGTTATTACCAACTTGACTGTATATGCATTATAAGCATTAATCCAGTAAGCCATTATTGCTTCATTTGACCAGGTTTTTTGAGGTGGGTTTTCCTCTAAAATATTTAAGTATAAGTTCAATTGATTACTGTCTGCCCGTAATCCCTTATAATTAACGATACCATTTTCTGTTACATTCTTATTTAATAATTCACTCCATATGTTGTGATCGGGATCCTGGGCACATACAAATGACGAGATAAATACTAAAAGAAAACTTACAATCACCTTCATAAATACTAACTTCTTTTTAAATCCATTATTCAATGTAGACTACTTTAAACGACTATTGTTTAATCAATGTTATATTTCGCCTGGTTGATTCTTTAATAATCTCATTAAAAAGCCTCTCCCAAAGTTAAATAAAAACCACTTTCATTCTTTCCAAAACCGTAATCGAGTCGCAAATGCAGTTTTTGACTTTTATCAACTTCCAACCGTATTCCTGTACCATAATTATATACGAAACATCCCTTAATATAGTTTTCCAGATTATTATGAATCGCTCCAATTCCTGTAAATAAAGCCATTTTCAGCCTCCAAAAGACTGGTATTCGGTACTCTGCTTGAAATAATTCCATCTGCTTATTTCTATAACGTCCGTCTATGTAACCTCTTAATCTTTTACTTCCGCCTAATAAAGCCATCTGATGAAACGGAACATCACCTACATTATAGACTCCTACCGCCTGCATTGCAAGTACAGACCTTTTCCAATGTAATGGAAAATACTTATTGAATTCAATCGATAACTTCCAATATGTAAAATCACTTCCAGTCAAAGGCGATTCAGCATACAACATCGATTCAAGTAAAGAGCCCTTTCCCGGATATTGTATATGATCACGGCTATCATAATTATATAAGAATCCAAAACCCGAAACCGTTCCATCTTTAGCGCCTGTTATGTTTCCTTTAATAAGTTCTTTATTGCTTTCATATTGCAAATATTTATACTTGTCAAAAACCCATCTTATACCAATATAAGAATTTGAACGCACTTTTTTTAAAGCTGAAACTCGTACCCGTGGAAATTGAACAGTGTAATTTTCTTGCTCATCACTTTTACTGCAATTATTTATCCCATAAAAAAAATATAAATACTTATAATATCCCAATTCGCCATAAATCCAGTATCGGTTCTTCTGAAAATAAAGGTTGTAAGGTATATAAATAGAAATTTGCTTATTTTGAGTATAAGCAAGCCCAAAGAGCACATTTGACTTATGAAAATTTTTGCCGGAATTAAAAAATGAGACTGAGCCAGCTACACCGAATCCTATTCTCGTTTCTGGTGTATAATAAACAATAGGGATTCCGATAACTGAAATTTTTCTCATATTTGCGGTATCTTGCTTTGTTTGCGCAAACGAGGCAAAGCCTAATAGAAGGGATGATACAATTATACAAATACTCTTAATCTTCATATTGTGGCTGAAATTTACATAAGTTCAACGAGTATTGTAAAATTATTACTACTTTAATATGTCAATTAGCATCATAATTCCTGCGTTAAATGAAGAAAAAACTGTTGGTATTCTATTAGAATACCTTAGAAAGAATTCACCCAATGAAAATACTCAAATTATTGTAGTTGATGGCAACAGCAGTGATAATACCATTCAAGAATCTAAAAGGCTGGCAGACATAGTACTTGGTTGTCCGTATCCGAGTCGTGCAAAGCAAATGAATCTCGGAGCGAAGCATGCTGTTCATACTACTTTATACTTTGTTCACTGTGACGTTATTCCCCCACATACATTTTATCAGGACATTCAGAACGCCGTACGAGAAAATTATACTATAGGCTTATACCGACAAAGTTTTGATTCCTCAAATCCACTTCTCTTGATAAACACTTTTTGTTCTCGTTTCCGAAAATTATATTGCCGTGGAGGAGATCAGACCTTGTTTATCGATTATAAACTTTTCAATCATATTGGAGGATTTGATGAGAATTATGTCATTATGGAAGAATATGTTCTATTAAAAAAATGCTGGAATACTGAAAAGATCAAACTCTTTCCGGATTATACTATAGTCTCTGCAAGAAAGTATTCCACCAATAGTTGGTTAAGAGTTCAATGGGCAAATTTTGTCGCTTTCTCTATGTTCAACAAAGGAATTGACTCTCAAGAAATTAAAAATAAATATTTGAATATTTTACGACCTTATAACAATTACTAATTCCATTCACTTTAAATTGAATTACTTATAAGCTATTTTTATTATTAATTTAATATACTCACTATTGGCAAAATAAGTAAATAACTTATATCTTGTGCTCTAATATATCTTACATACATAAATAAATTTACCATTCACAATTAACAATTAACAATTAACAATTTATAATTCATCAAATGGATTTTAATAAAATTTTTGCCAACAACGAAAAATGGGTCGCCAAAAAACTTGCCTTAGACCCAGATTATTTTACAAACTTATCCAAAAGTCAAAATCCTGAGATCTTATATATAGGTTGCAGTGATAGCAGAGTTACTGCAGAAGAAATCATGGGTGCTGAACCAGGAGAAATTTTTATCCATAGAAATATCGCCAATATGGTTATATCAACTGACTTAAATGTAATGTCTGTTCTTAATTTTGCAGTGAGGCACCTCAAAGTCAAACATATTGTTGTTTGCGGACATTATGAATGTGGAGGTATTAAAGCTTCTTTATTGCCTAAAGACCTTGGTCTTCTGAATCCATGGCTACGTAACATAAGAGATGTTTATAGAATACATAAGACTGAGCTTAACGAGATAAAAACGGAAAAAGAAAAAATTAATAAACTCGTTGAATTAAATGTGCAAGAACAATGTATCAACCTAATAAAAACTGCGGCTGTTCAACTTGCTCACAAGGAAAGAGGATTACTAGTACACGGTTGGGTGTTTGATATTTATACCGGAAAAATCATTGACCTAAATCTAGATTTTCCTAAAATTCTCGAGTCAATTATAGAAATCTATAAACTGGAATCTTAAAGCTCCTGCTTTAATACTAATAAAATTAAGCCAAAGAAACTTTCGACGATTGATTTTCGCAATATATTAATGTTGCATATTGACTATTCTCTTTAATATTCGATAATATTGCTCGAATTTAAAAAAATTGCTTTACTTAAAAAAATTACTTACATTGTAAATAAGGTTCAATTTTACAACTCAACTTCTCGCAATTCGCGACTTATTCAAAACACAACTATGAATCAATAAAAATAAAATAAATCGTTTATTTTCTAAGCCTTAATATTTCATCAACCATCCGGATACGATTCGTTTATGAACTGATTCCGACTCTATCTTATAATAATAATGTCCAGATGAATAAGCATTAAGATTTAGCGGATATAATTTTATATCTCTTACCAGATTGATCTTTTCTACTTGCTTCCCTTCAATATTATAAATGAAAAGATTAGAATTTTCAGTTATCCAATCTCCAAGGTAGAAAATGAATTCACCGGAACTTGGGTTTGGCAAAACCAATGGTCTTTCTTTGACAATATTTGTAATACTCGTAGGAATTACCATCATACTCTCCGAACAATCACTGCGACATTGATTCGTATCGATAACCTGAACACAATAAACACCTTTGCTTTTAATCACATAATAGTTGGCAGTTGAACTTGACTCAACCTGATTATCCTTGTACCAAACATAACTCGTAAACCCCGGAGTTGCAATAAGCGTATCTCCATTTCTTGTAAAAACAGGTTTAAGAGGCATTGGATGAACAGTAATTTTAGCAGTGTCAGATAAAATTGATTCACATCCTAACATATCAACAGTCTTAACCTGATAATTTCCACTTTCCTTTACATAAATTCTTTTGCCCTTTAAAGTGCTATCTACTTTTCCATTTTTATACCAGACGTAATCTGCTTCAAATTGATCACAGGCAATAATTAAAGCTGAGTCTCCTTTACATATTTCATCTTCGAATAATTGTGTAATGCAAATTGAATCAACTTTCTTATTCTTTAACTCAAAATCAAGCGATTTTGAACATTTCCTATTTTGAATATTTACTGAATATTTACCAGGACCTAGATTAATTAGGTTTCCAAGTTTAATTCCATTACTCCATTCATAAATTAGAGGACAATCTGCTCCCGATTCATTTCTTAAAAATATTGCGCCATCCTTTTTACCTTCACAACTTGGATGGTTCACGATAGAGCTTACATTGATAGAACAGCTCGTATCAACAATCTTAAGAATTTCTCCGAGCCCGGCACCTCCGTTAGCACCCATCGCACAAATATAAACTTCACCATCATTGTCTTCTCCGAATGACGCCAATTGGTTTCTAACCATCGTATACAAAGGTTCATTTAAAAAACTATCAATTGTTACTCTTGTAATGGTCCATATTTTTCCACTGCAAAAATCTCCATAAATGTACTTACCATACAAGGCTGAACATTTATCACCACGATAAACATGTCCTCCGGTTACAGAACAACCGGCGATATTGGGATCACTTACAAATTGGTGAACAGGAAATACATATTGATTTTTAGGACCACAACCTGAAGTATTAAAATTAGCATTTCCCTCATAACATTTCCAACCATAATTTTCTCCACCTGAAGAGCTAGCGTCTTGAAAATCTATCTCTTCCCAAAGATCTTGCCCTACATCGCCAATCCACATATCGTATGTTAATCTATCAAAGCTAAATCTCCATGGATTTCTTAAACCCAAAGCCCAAATCTCTGGTCTATGCGTTGAATCATTTTTTACAAAAGGATTTGTAGGAGGGATTTTATAAGACACAATTGTATCTATGTCGATTCTCAACATCTTACCCAAGAGACTATATTTGTTTTGCGAATAATTTTGCGGATCACCTCCACTTCCACCATCACCCATTCCTATATATAAATACCCATCTTTACCAAAAAGAATATTTCCACCATTGTGATTACTATAAGGTTGATCAATTGTAATAATAACATTCTCTGATAAGCTATCTACTTTATTGGGATTACCAGGCTTTAGACTAAATCGAGAAACTTTAGTTTGATTCAGACCTGTACTTGTATAATTTACATATATATATCCATTCTCTTTAAACTTTGGATGAAAAGCAAGCCCTAATAATCCTTGCTCATTATTACGTGAGTTCACACGATCCGTTATATTAAGAAATAACTCTTGTTCAACAATTCCATTATTCAATATTTTAATTCGTCCAGCCTGCTCTACAATGAACAATCTCGAATCCCCGGCATGAGTAACAAGTATTGGCCGGGTTAAACCTCCGGCTATTTTATCCAGTTTTATTTTAGCCTGGGCCGAAAGAAAATTACATATAACAATGCTTGTGATAATTGAGGAGTAAATCAGTTTTTTCATTTTATATTCTAAGTTAATTATTGAATACTATTATTCTCTTGTAATATTTCTTACCCATATTGTTTCTGGACAATATGGTATATACACCAGGCAATAATGAAATACCAACTTTATGTTCTTCTTTATTGGTATTTATACGAATTGTACTGTTAAGTTTCTTTCCATCAGCATCAAAAATTTCTACAAACCAATCGACAGACTGTTGTTTTGTCTTCCAAACAATATTCTGTCCCGAAAATGCAGGTATAGGAAATATCTCCGGTTCATTATCGTTATCAATTTCGTTTATTCCAACTGAATTTTTAACGTTAAACGTAAATTCAACAGAACAATTTTTAACATCTGTAATCGTAACAGTGTATGTACCAAATTTTAAATTTTGAATGCTTTGTGTTGTTGCACCATTACTCCATTTAAAACGAAGTGGTCTTACACCTCCTTGAGTAGTTAAAGTAATACCGCCACTATTATTTCCCAAATCCGGCAGAACAAATGAATCTCTGATTGTCACGATTGGATACGCATACAGATTTAAAGTAATTATACTGTCACAACCTTGAGAATTCGCATTCTTTAAAATGACCTGATAATTTCCTGGTACATCATAAAGTTTGCCATTAAATACAAATAGTGATTTATTACAAGAACTATCAATTCGTGTACTTGAAGTATTCTGATTGTTTGTTACATCTACACAAGAAGAAGATGTGCAACCCTCTGAATTTGTTACAGTGAGACAATATTTTCCAGCCATGTCAATATTTATAGACTTGCTAGTTGCTCCTGAACTCCAATTATATTGCGCAAAATCTTTATCGGGCTGCAGGATACTACTCGCTCCATTACAGATTTTTATATTTCCGGTGATTTCAAAAACAGGAACCGAACTTATTGTCACATCTACACAGGTGTCCCCTGCACAATTCGGCGAATTCGTAACTTCAACGCAATATCTTCCGGATGTTTTAACTATTATGCTTCTCGTGGTATCGCCGGTAGACCATTTATAATTCAATTGATCACCCACATCTAAAACTGTTTCTTTATTGTTACATAACTTTGTAACACCACTAATTATTGGTTTGTAAATCGTATCATATTGAATCTTAATATCATCTTGTGTAATACAGAAGTTATTAGAAGCTTCTAATCTAAAAATATATGTACCAATAGAATCAAATCGAACTTCGGTCTCAGCACTATCTGTATAGTCAATAACAACTCCTTCAGGCCCTGAAATTTTAAACCATCTTACTTTAACAAAATTTCCGGCAGCAACCAATCTTGTAACGTTCGAACAGATTGACCTATCAGCTCCAGCCGTAACCAATGTCTTTCTTCGATACACAACAGGTTGAAAATTCGTTATACTTAAACAAGGATGCGTGAAGCTAATTTGATTTAATCCATTCCCTCTTCCAACAGCATATACGAGATAGTAAACGGAATCATACTTAAACTTGGTTATATCAAACGGTATAATTCCCGATTGACTTAATCGAAGAATTGAATTAAAAGGTTTTGTAGTATCTGAACACAAAATAAAAACGGAAACATCTCCAGTATCTCTAATTCCATCATTATTATTTCTGGCAACAATATTGTCCTGTCCACAAATCGTCATTGTATCTGTTGGCATAGAACCTGCTTCAGAATCACAACTGCACTTCTCTCTACCTGAAATTATGATAGAGCAGTTAAATCTATCTTTAATTTCAAAATAATAATTGCTTCTGCATAATTTGGAATCAGAAACAAAGTCTCCATTCAATGTATCAAATTTTCCAGCACCAGTACTTAAAAAATAAGGTGGAGACCCCCCGGTAATTTTAAATCGAACAGTATAAATAGAATCATTGTTATTTTTCTCTGATACAAAATTATTAACCAACATTCTTGGAAAGATTCTAAAAGTCTTACTGACAATATTCGTTGTATCGCAATTTGCGAACGCTTGAACGGATATTTTAAATACACCGGATCTGTTATTCTTAACATTGTAAAAAGTATCTGCGGAAACTTTTACTATTGTATCATTTAATGACCATTTGTATTCTTTTGCGCCAGGTACTGTGCGAAGTGTAAAAAAATGATCGTTCGTATCCGGGCAAAATACTTGCAGGCCCTGAAGTGCATTTTCTGGTACAAATTGAAAATAATTTCTATCAGACCTCACTTTAACCAGATAATTACAGACACTTCCCTGGCAACCGTCTAAAACAAGAGTATAAACTTCTCCTTTTATAAATCCGGGTCCACCCAATAAAAAGGAATTTGATTGACATTCATTCTGACAATATATTGTACTATTAGATGTGGTATCACATCCTTTAACTATTGCAGCTTGAAGGCCCGTATAATCTACTTCACCAACTTTAACTGTACTACAACTCAATGGAAATATTTCCAATACAAGACTATCTGAACTTGCGACAAACTGTATAAATCTTGGATTGTCCAGATTATCTATTGGATTGCATAACGCAGAACGAACAAAGCCATTGCTAATATTCATATTTCCACAATATGAGTCTATATCTTTCGTGTTGCAAAAATAGGGTGCGTCATCACATGTCTCTCCCGCCAATGGAGTATCACACTTGGCAAAATCATAACCTACAATCCGGATAAATGGAACTGAAATAGAAAATTCCGGAAAACTTTGATTTACAATACTGCCATAATAATAGCCTTCCTGTTTTTCATCCATATTTAAAATCTGGAAAAAATTCTGATTCGTAATTGTCAGAACCGCTGTATCCTTAAACCATTTGTAATTATTATCAGGTACTCCGGGATCAGTAAAAATTCGAATTGCATAATTTGATCCATATTGAACAAATTGCAAACTATCAACCTGAACTGGACGCTGAGGTTTAAAAACCCAATTTACTGCACGAGGCAGAGACAATAATGGAAGTAAATCTTCAAAAGTGAAATAATTATTATGCATTATAAGTCCAAAGGGATCCGTTCTACCCAATGTCCTAACAACACTATAATCAGGAATTCCTGTAAAAAAATTATTTTCGACTCTAAGACTTAACAATGGTGCAGCTGTCAGATTCGGGACAATTCCTGTAAAACGATTATTTTGTAACCAAAGGTTAATCATTTTCGTTAGTCCCGACATTGATGCAGGTAATTGCCCTGAAAATAAATTATCATTCAATGAAAGATCCTGAATTTGTGATAATGCAGAAATTCCAGATGGAATTGTTCCTTGTAACTGATTCTCAGAAAGGTCCAGTACCTGAACTTTTGTTAGGAACTGAATATCATCTGTTATCGTACCACTAAGTTGGTTACTATTTAATCTTAATTGAATCAATTCGCTCAAGCTAAAAATGCCAGGAGGAATTGATGATTGTAACTGATTTGATGCAAGCGAAATAAAAGTTAACTTTGTAAGACTTGCAATCGTATTGGGAATTACTCCGGATATTTTATTTCCTTCTAAATTTAACTCTACCAATTCAGATAGACTTCCAATAGTAGCAGGTAATGATCCTTCAAGTGAGTTAGAAAACAAAAACAGTTTACTCAAACTCCCAAGTCCTCCGATTTCATTTGGAATAAAACCTGTAAGATTATTATTATTTAAGTTTATCTGCGTTACACACCCGGATGTATTGATAAATACACCGTGCCACGAACTTATAGGTGTACTAAAATTCCATTTAGTAAACCAATTATCTCCGTTTGTAGCTTGATTAAATTTTACAAGTATTAGTGAGTCGGAACTTCTGCTACACATTCCATATGATGCACCACAGTTCACCAGACACAAAAAAATTACGCCTATCAGCGCTTCTATACATTTCTTCAACATATCCTTCACGGTTGGTTTTTGAATTATTAATTCAAGACCTTAATTCTATAAACATACGATACTTAGTCCTTGGATATGATCTGAGATCGATGGTTAAAAATACTAAGAATTTGTGAGTGATGCGAAAAAATTAATATTACAATATTATATAATATTTAGAATGTTATTTTATAAGTACTTACGTAAATTCTTTAATTTATTTTGTCGATTTGTTTCATTGCTAAAAACGAAGTCATTTTAATTGGCCAGCTCAACCCTAATATTTATAACAAATCCACTATGGTACTATTTTAAAGAACTGCCTATACGTATCTAAAATCCTAATACTCTATTTTCTGTGAATAATTGAATAGTTATAACTATTTAGCTTTCATTTTATTATTCTTTGCCTCGTGGGTAACTTCTGCGAGACCTAAAGCTTCCATTAATGGTGGGATATACATACCAAATCTACCTCGGAATCCTTTTTTTAAGCCATACCAACCACCGGCTGGGTTTTTTGTTGATCGACCCCAGGCCTCAACAGTACCTTCTTTTGCAGGTTTCTGTTCATCTGCTGCTCCCAGATCCATCCAATCCCCATGCTTTTTTAACATAGCATGAAGATCATTAATGCAAGCCATATTGTAGTGAAGAATCGTTTTTCCAACTGTACAAATTAGAATTTCTTTCCCATCCTTTTCTTCAACATGCATTGTGTAGTCCGATGAAAGAGGGGGCGTTTTCAATTTCAAAGGCTTTTCCTTCGTTCCGATTTTATATGCCATAATATTGTAATTTTAAACGATTTTAATTCATTCAGTGCTTATAAAAAAGATCTAATGTACTTTATTAAATCAACTTTTTCTAACCGTAAGTATACATAAATTAGTTCGAGCAATCCATTAGTTTCCTTGCCTTGCTTCAGCTTCTTTTTTTATATCCGCTGCAAATTTTTCGAAAGATTCGTCAAATGGCGGGATATACTTCTTATACATTGGGAACATAAAACCACCTATTTTTTCAACCATAGAAAAAGTAAGCATATTACCAGAAGTTTTTTGAATTGTATAAATACGAGTTCCTTTTCCATCACCCCAAGACAATTTCTGATTCGGAACAAATTCTTTCACTTTCAACTTAAATGTTCTTTTTGGATCCAAATAAGACTTCAATTTTATTTTATTTCCTAATTTTATTTCACCTTCAATGGATGTAATAGTTGAATTCCATCTAGGATAATCAGAAGCATTCGTCAACAAAGCCCATACTATGCCTGGATCTGCATTAATCTCAACTGAAATTGATGTCTCCCTGCTAAACGTTTTCTTCGTTGTATTTGCCTTTCCATTTTGTGCATTTGCAAGTATAGTACCTGCCAAGAAAATAAAAATTATTACGCTGTGTTTCATTCTAAATATTTCAATATTATTAATAATTAACGAGCGACAAAAATAGTCATTTACTGAATACATTCAAATATTTTCTACATTATATAACAAACTTTGATTTTTCCTTCTCTAATATTGAACTTCTGCAATATTAAAGGAATTTAAATTTTTCATTAATTCATAATTAATACCAAATGTTTACTTCCTTTTCCAATATAATCCCAAACGTATCATTTACCGAAGATATTACCATATCTGCTAACTCATTTATTTCTTTTCCAGTCCCATTACCATAATTAACTAAGACCAGCGCTTGCTTTTCATGACAGCCTACATCAGCTATTCTTTTTCCTTTCCAACCACAGTTTTCTATCATCCAGGCCGCTGGAATTTTTACATGACTTTCATCAATATAATATTTAGGAAGCAAAGGGAATTTTTCGCTTAACTGAAGGAATTTATCGAATTCAATAATTGGGTTTTTAAAAAAACTTCCTGCGTTTCCAAGCAATTTTGGATCTGGTAATTTACTTTGACGAATCTTAATTACAGCATTACTTACATCTACAGGTCCCGGTTCAGTTACTTTATCCTCTTCTAATATTTTTTTAATATCCCCATAATCAAGTTTCGGTGTAAAGTTTTTATTTAATCTGTAATGTACTCTTGTAATAAAAAAACTCCCTTTAAGATTATTTTTAAAAATACTATCGCGATACTGAAATTCACATGCCTTCTTATTCATTACAAGTGTTTTTCCGGTATAAATATCTACACCTTCAAGTCTTACAAATGCTTCGTCTTGTTCAACTCCGTATGCTCCAATATTCTGAACAGGTGCAGCACCGACCGTTCCGGGTATTAAGCTCAAATTTTCAATCCCGGAATACCCTTGTAGCAATGACCAAAGTACAAACTCATGCCAGTTCTCGCCTCCTCCAACTTTAACTGTCACATAATCTTTTTCATCATGAATTATCTCAATACCCTTAATTTCATTCTTGAGAATAATTCTCTCTATGTCTTGAGATAAAAGAATATTGCTTCCTTCTCCCAGAATATAGAATTCATTTCTGGGTTTTCCATACAAGTCTATGAGTTCGTTTTCATGTCTTATAAAGTAGAGTATCTTACAGAATGCTGATATTCCAAAACTATTGTAAGCTTTTAGATTAATACTTTGCATTAATGTACTACGATTTTAATGGATTCGATATTTTTTTGTCCTCAACAACTCTCTTATAATAGTTCAAACTAAATAATACACCGGAATTAAAACTAAATGCTTCTTTTAACTCTTGATTTAATCCCATTCTTAAATAGTAGCTTATATTTAGTCCACCAAGACCACCTGCAATTTCTATTTGCCCAATATAGGTTGGAAAAAATTCTCTTTCATATTGATCAAACTTAGAACTCAAACCAAATAATTCAGTTCGCTGATATTGAATTCCACCACCGACGGAGAACCCAATCATTTTAGAGCTAAATCCTGATAGACAGCCATAATTAACCTTTGCTATAAATGGAAATGCAACGGCTCCTAAACCCTTGTAATCAGTGTCAAAATTAAAAATTCCAAGATTTGCATTTGTCTGAATTCCAAAAGAATAATTCCCTTTACCTGCCATGAATTCTGTTCCCAATACAAGCGGGAATATTCCTCCCGAAGATCCTCCAAGCTCACTTGAATTATTCTGCGGATTTCTATACCATTGATACAAATCACAACCTATTATAAATCTTCCATTAAATTGTCCCCAACTTTCGATCGAAAGCAGACATAAAATCACAAATGCGCTTATCCTCAGCATTTTTATTGATTAAGTCGCAAGATAGTTTATTCTAATATTCTTAGTAAAAAAATCGAAAATTCATTTTTATCCCGGCCTTTTGTCGGGAAATTTTCAACTTTCCACGATAACATTTTCTTCCAGTTGAAGACTTATAAGATGTCGATAAAATCCCTTTTCGAGTTGTAAGAGTTCATCATGCGTTCCGGATTCTACGATTTCACCTGATTTAAGAACAAAAATGCAATCTGCTTGACGAATCGTAGATAACCGATGTGCAATAATGATTGAAGTGCGATTATACATTAGATTATCCAATGCCGATTGCACAGTTCTTTCAGATTCTGCGTCTAGTGACGAGGTTGCTTCATCCAGAATAAGGATTGCCGGATTCCTAAGAATCGCACGCGCAATTGCAATTCGTTGCCGTTGTCCGCCACTCAGTTTAATACCTCGTTCGCCTACGATTGTTTCAAATTTTTCAGGAAAAGATTCAATAAATTCAAAAGCATTACTTTTTCTGGCAGCATCAACAACCTCTTCATGTGATGCATCAGGTTTTCCATATAAAATATTCTCTTTTATCGTTCCACCAAATAGCAGAATCTCTTGTGGTACGATAGCGATATTTTTTCTAAAAGAGGTTAAATTATAATCACTAATTTTTTTTCCATCAACCATTAATTCACCGGTTTTTACCTCATAAAATCTCATGAGTAAAGAAATAATTGTTGACTTTCCTGCACCGCTGCTCCCGACCAGTGCAATTCTCTGACCTTTAGAAATTCGTAAATTAATATTTTTTAAAACTTCAATGTCAGCTCTTCCCGGATAACTGAAACTTACATTTTTAAATTCAACATCTCCATTTATTTTGACATGCTCGATTCCTGAATCATCACTAATTTTAATTTCAGAATCATTGTCTAATATTTCCTGAATTCTTTCAGTTGCACCTATTGAACCGGCAAGAGTTGAATATAAATTTCCAATTCCAGCTATAGCCCCTCCGATTACGCCCGTATAAACAATGAATGAAAAAAGATCTCCAACAGCCATTTTGTTCTCCTGAACCATTATAGCACCTTGCCATAAAATAAAAAATAAGCCCCCGAATAAAACAGTAATAATAAAGATAAAGAAAAGTCCACGCATTCTTGCATAATTCATCGAAATATCTACCATTCGCATTATTGATGTTGCAAATCTTCCAACTTCAAACTTTTCATTTGTGAAAGCTTTCATTGTTGGAAATGATTGAAGACTTTCTTCAACTATAATATTTGTTTCTGCAAGACTGTCCTGTCGTTTCTTAGAAAGCGCACGAATATATCTACCGAATAAAACAGAACTAATTACAATCACAGGAAAAGTTAACAACATAATTAAAGCCAATCGGGGCATCATCCAACCTAGAACAAATATTCCTATTATGAGGACAACAATCTGTCTGATGAATTCTGCAAGAGTAATTGAAAATGCATTTTGTAATTGTTCCACGTCAGCTGTTAATCTACTCGTTAACTCACCCACCCTTCTGCTTTCATAAAATGACATGTCTTGCGTTATAATTTTTTCATAAAGAGCTTTGCGTACATCTGCAATTCCCATTTCGCTTACTCTTGCAAAAAAAGTTGTGCGCAAATAAGAAAGCACACCTTGTACAACAAGAATAACCAAGAATAATAAACCAAAATCCTTTACAGAAATATTCCATTTTCCCTTTCCGATTGCAGCATTTGCCATTTCGCCTGCAGCAGCAGGAAAGATCATAAACATACTGCTAGAAATTACAAGACATATCATTCCTGCAATGAAATACCACTTATAGGGTTTAATAAACTTCAGTATTCTATAAGATTTTAGTAAACCTTCTTTTGTAATTTTGGCTTTCAATGGTATCGTTGTTTATTTATGTATGAAGTCAATTATAAGAATATGACCAAGGAGAAAAATTGCAAATTTAAAAGACTAAATTATATCGAAGAAAATACTTTTACGAATGAATTCTTACTAAAATTTTTATATCTCTTTTTCTAATTTTCGTAATTCGTAATTTCTATTATGCTCTTCGCAAAGTTATCTGCGTTATTTCAGGCCAGATTCCTGCTCTTCCTCTAAATCCAAGAACCCCAAATCCCCGATTGATGTATAAGAATTTATCATTTTCTTCATATAGCCCTGCCCACTTTGGATATCTGTATTGCACCGGACTCCACCTAAAGCCAGGAAGCTCAACACCCATTTGCATTCCATGGGTATGTCCACTTAGTGTCAAATGAATATGTTGATTCATATTTTTTACCTGATGTTCCCAATGTGTAGGATCATGCGAAAGCAGAATTTTAAAATCAGAATCAATAACATCGTTTAATGCTTTATTTACATTTCCACGCTCTCCAAATCCTTTTCCCCAATTATGAACTCCTAACAGTTGAATATACTGTCCATCTTTGTTGATTTTAACAGATGCATCTTCCAGCAATTTAAATCCAATCGTTGAATGATGATTTTTAATCTTTTCAAAATTTTCGTTCTGTTCTTGAGCATTTGCCCATTCAGCATATTCACCATAATCATGGTTCCCCAATATTGAATATTGACCATACGGTGCTTTGAGTTTTTTAAAATCCTCGATCCATGGATCAAATTCATGGGAAAAAGTATTTACCAGATCACCCGTAAATACGATCAAGTCTGATTTTAATTGATGTATTAAATCCAATCCCTTAATTACTCCTTCTCGTTCATCAAAGCTTCCGCAATGAACATCTGAAATCTGAGTAATAGTAAAACCATCAAATGCTTCCGGAAGATCTTTAAAAGCTAAGTCGTGCTTATGAATTTTATAATCATATCGACCTTTAAATATTCCATAAATAAGTGATAAAAATGGTACAGCTGCTACACCTAAGGCAACTTGGCTAACAAATTTTCTTCTTGAGGGTAAAAATTGAATATTATCTTCAGCTGTCGAAATGTTATTATTTGTAATGTTATTTATAGAGCCGTATAATAATCTGTATATATCTTCTCCAAAAAGAAAAAGAAAAAATACAATCTTGGTTATTAAAAAGACCAACCATAAATTACCTAAAAACACTCCAAAAGAAGTTAACTGATGGGTCTGACGTCCCTGGAACATATAGTAAAAAAACAATAACGGCAGTGAGAGACAAACGATCCAATATATCGTGCTCGAGAGCTTGAAATACATCGGAGAATATGATGAAAATAATACTCTAACACCCTGATAGACATAATAGTCTAAGCTGAAGAGCATTAAAAGAATAATTGAAAATATCACCCAAAACATAGTTGAATCTTAACATTCAGTAGGATCTATTGTTTAATATTTTCGACGAAATTGCCGCCCATCTCGTCATATTAAGAGAATGTTAAGATTTATCGATTAATAAGAATTGGCTTTTCCAAAACAAATTTTCCATCTTTATTATAAAATACTGCTGAATACCTTGAAGAAGTCAGGTTATCTACTCTAATTTGGTTTGTTGAATTCAATAATTCTTGCTGAAGCACTATCTGACCATTCTCATTAATTAACTCCACTTTAGAAGCTACATTCTGATCTGAAAGTTGTATATTTAATATATTCAATACTGGCATTGGAAAGACCTTTATTGAAATATCGGAATGATTGAATGTATTAACGGATGGATTATATCCGTATGCCAGGGCATATTCTCCCGGAATCAGGTCATCGATTCGAATAAATCCTCTGTTATCATTCAAAGTTAATTTTAATTTAGTTGCTGGTTGAAATGACCTCCACTCTTCTGTGAAATTTTTTCTATAAACGAGTATTACGCTATCTTCGCCTCCTCGTAAAATATCATAATCCAGACTGGAAATTGTACTACCATTATAATCTATTCTTCCAGTCATTTTTAGATTTCCATTTGGAATCGTATAGACTTGCCAGAAATGCGTGTCAGATAATTTCAAAACATTCGATTTTTTTCTACCTTCTGAAGGGCCTACGAGATGATGTGCAATATTGATATATGCTGTATCAGAAATCTCAACTACGGCAGGCGTCATTGCAGATCCAGCCAGTGATATTGTTCCTTTGGAATTAATTAAAGTATTATCTTGAAAACTTGCATAATTGAGAGTTTGATCTTCATTCAATAAAAATAGAACCGGATTGAAGGAAATAGGTAAATCAATATTCACCCAGGTTGAAGAAGTATTCACTATTATATCCCGTACTATTCTATTTCTATTCTTATCATATGCGATCAATTTTAAAGGAACATTTGTACCTATATGATCTGCATTATGCATTTTTTGAATTACGTTTATATGATATCGGTTTATCTGGGCCGGGCTCTGTATTACGCTATCAATATAAAAACCCAGATATCCTTTATTGAATATATGATCATCAAAAAAATCTGTCACTTTGGTTGTTGAATTCCTATTTATAAAATCTCTGAATTCAAACGCGTTCATACTTTTTCCTGTCAAGCTATCAAATATGGTATGACAAATTTTTCTATACAAGCTATCACCTAAATAAGCACGTAGATTGTGAATCATCGCAGCTCCTTTTCTATAAGTGTGAGTACCATAGGTATTCTTATATGGCATTGGAGACAAAGGAAGGTAAGCGCTATCATTTAAGTGTGCATTAAAAATAATAAAGGAGAGATTGGATTTAACAACGTCGCGAAATCTTTTTGGGCCATAAACATGTTCAAAAAAGAGATGTGACGCATACTCAGCATTTCCTTCTTTAATCCACATATCTCTGGCATCATCCAGCGTTGTGAGATTTCCCCACCATTGATGACCAAACTCATGAGCCATTAATCTTTCATTATCAGTTAAGCTACCTCCAGAAACTGTACTGATTGGATAAGCAGTATTCGTTGGATGCTCCATTGCACCAACTGTTGTTGCAACAAATCCTACTCTTTCAAATTTATATGGGCCAAACCAAAATTCAAATGCATCTACTGCATCCGGAATTCCTGCCATTTGCATTTTCATTCTTGTTATGTCTGCCGGTCTTGCAATTAGATCAATGGGTAGATTTGGATTTGATATTGAATGTGTCAACTGTCTATCAACTACATAATCTGATACGGCAAAACTTGATAAATACGTTGGAATTGGAAAATCCATCCTATAATGTCTTTCTATAGTTTGAAATACTGAATCCTCTTTAACCAAATGACCAACACAATATGCACGAGTTGGAGCTATTGATCTAATAAAATAATCATACGTTGTTCTTTCTACAAAGTTATCAAAACATGGAAACCACACTTTGCCAAAATTTGGTGGTGTTGTACTAAGTCCGATTCCTAAATTATAAATATATTTATCAACAAAATAAACACCTCCCCACACTGGATCTCTTGAAGGAACTCCCTGATAATAAATAACGACTGAAGTTTTTGAATTCACCGGTAAAGTTCCATTAAAAAAAATCACAATAACGTTACCGTCATAATTAAAATTTATTTTTTGACCATTTTGTATAATAGAATCTACTTGCAGCTTTAATAAATCTAGGGTAATGCTTGAAATCCCTGGTATTTTGGTTTCAAAACTTACTTCAGTAAATGCCTGAATCTTTTTTGCAGCAACATTTGTAACATCAAGATGTATAGAATAATTTATGATGTCGATTGAATCAGATCTTTTGTTAGAATTTTCTATCATCATTAATTCTTCAAAGGTTGGCTCCTTGTGCGGTAACATTGCAAAATTTTCAGCATGATGACAATATTGATGTTGCAACTCAGGCTGAGAAAATCCTAAAAAACATATTAATAAAAATAATAATGTGAAGTAAATCTTAAAATTCATAAAAGACATTTGATCCTACAAAAATAATGAAATTAATTGAAATTTCCGGATAAGTAACTTGGATAAAGTAATTTGACATAGTTTGACACTTTGTTGGATAGCCTAATTCACCATTGCCTAAACCGGCCTTAACATTGAGCTTGAAGATGCAATTTAATTCGTTAGATACAGAACTCAGTACTTTTTTATACAGCCTGATTGCAGCGATCGGCAGACTGTATAAATACTACTTTTTCCATCCCTAAATCCATAAAATGCTTGGAATAATTTCATTTAAGGCTATATTAAGAGTTATAAGAGTAGCATTTTTTAAATTGAATTATTGTTCTAAAAAATAATATAAGCTCTAAATGTTTTAAATGCAAGCATTTTAAAATAAAAGCAGGGTCTTTCTTGTAAAGTGAAGACCAATTTTTTAATTTTTCTGTTAGTTCTGGTACTCCTAGAATTGAAAAACAACGCTTGATATTATACACGAGCATGATAAGGCTGTGTTCTCCATTGACTTTTTCTAGTCCTTTCAGATTAGAGAAATAATATCCCCATTTTCTTTTTATAGTTCCGAAAATATGCAAATAGAAGTAAAAATGCTGAATTTAGTACTTCAGCCTGCCTTGCGTTCAAACCCCCCCCTGTTAGCTGTATGTGCCTTTTTCTGTATGCTTATTCTATATTTTTATTCTCTTGCTTCTAAGTTTAATATTTTCAAGATAATACTTAAAATTATATGAAAACAAAGGAACAGTACTAATGTAAAATGTCTGATAAAAATTGTCAAGGTTCATTTGTTTATTTGTAGCAGAAAATGTCAAAATAAAATTCTTTGTAAAGTTTATAGTCAACCCAGTGTTATATAATGGGTAATGATATGTTTTATTTAATTGTGTCGCGTAAATAAAATTGTAGTCAATGTCTGCAAAAAATGTAATTTTTTTACAAATAGGATATTTCACATTTGCGTTCAGTTCAAAATTAATAATGTCTCTATCCTTGTGAGATATAAAAAAAACCCACTGTTTCATAGGTCTATAATAATTTTTAAGAGGGTAAAGTTGTTCACCTACAAATTTACTTCCATTTCTGTAAGTAGTTTTAAAGTTTGCGTAGCCTTTATTAAACTTAAAATCTATATAACGTATAGAAGAGTGAAAATTGAACCTCTTGTTAGAATGATACGAGTAATTAACTCCAATTGCTTTTGAAGCATTGTCTATTTTATTAATTCTGAAATCAACTTGGGTTTCAAAATTGCTTTTGAAGTTTATATGATATTTTGAATAGAAAGTGAGGTTAAAGTCTCTTTCTTGTGGGTGGTAACCATTTGGTGAAGAAAATAATTCGTTTATAGATAAAGCTATTGAGCTAGTCACTTTTTTGAATTTATATTGCAATTGAAATTTGTACATTTCGTGTAAATTAAATCCAATATTTCTTGATAAGTCACTAATTACATTTGTCTTAAAGTTCCAATTTTTAATCCCAAAATTTACTTCCAATGCTTGAAAATCTATATTGTAAAATCGTATAATATCTTGAAAATCTTCATTCCAAAAATCTCCTGCACTAATTAAGGTATTGATATTATGTCTTGCAATCTTGAATGTGTCTATTGCACTTAGCTTTATTTTTGGGAAAATTATTAGATTACTCAATGTATTATTTCCGTGAGAGAAACTTCTTTCTTCCATATAAAGCCCAGTCTCAATACTATATTTTTTATTTAAGGTCGTTTTTAGTGCGATTCCATTATAAATTGCAAAATGAAATATTGGATTGTCAGATAATATGTTGTTAGAATTATTAATTTGTCTAACACCTCCTATACCACCTTTAGCGATAGTTGCTAAATTATGTTGTCCTTGACATTCGTTGCTTATTTCTGTTTCGATGAGAAGACTGTCTTGACAGAATGAAGGCAATGAATATCCTATCACAAAAATTAGTGTCACAATTTTACGAAAATATTGTAGAGTCTGATTTGTCATTTTTGAATTAATTCAACTCTGTTTCAGTTGTCTCTTGGCATTACAGCCAACTCAAAGGAAAGTTGATCTTTCAATAATAAAATAAATTGGATAAATCAACTTTTCGAGCTGTACGAACCCTGAACCGAAAGTTGCTCTATAGAGAATTGCTTTCATTATTCTGTACTGGGTTTTTACTGCTCTTAGACAATTAAGTTTTCATTTAGTAAAAATTAAACCGTTCTACTTAAATTGTAGAAATTAATTTTGGTTTTGCCTTTTTCAGGGTGGTATTTAGGTAATTTGTGCTGCAATTTACTCGATTATGAAAAAAGACCATGTGTTAAGTTTCTAGCATTATGTCTAGATTTTAGTGTGGCTGGAATATATTTTAGGTGGTGGCTTTCCTAGCTGGCCTAGAAACTGTAGAATGTAAAATGGATCAGAAGAAATTTTTTCTTTTAGCATTTCTCTTCCACAGCATTTTTCGCATTTAAAGTCTTTAAGGTTTAATAAGTGCGTTAGAATTTCAAAAACAGTTCAAACTCTTGCATTAGGTAGAAAGAATTATCTATTTGCAGGGAGTGATGAATCGGCTCAAAGAGCTGCAATAGCCTGCCCTGCAAGTCGGGGTTGTATTCATTGTTAGGTACATGCAAGATAAATAAAGTGAACCCGAATGATTGGATGCTCAATGTTTCCTTAAGTATTAAAGATCATCCAGTGAATGAAATCGATAAGCTATTGCCTCAAAATTGGCTCAAATCCATATGATGTACTTCTTTGTATGGATACGCAAGATTGTCAGAAATCATTAATAATCTTTTAAATGCTGCAAAACTTTGTTGATAGTTTAATACCATTTTTAATTATTTCACTAATGTAACATCTCCTTTTAACCTAATTTTTTTGCCTCCATTAATCAATACTTCAGCATACCATACATACACTCCTGGATTAATTTTTATTCGATGACTTCTTCCATCCCATCCTAATCTGGGATTATTGGATTCAAAATTTTGTTTTTGCCAAAGGAGCTCACCCCAACGATCATAGATGATTAGTGTGCTAATGATTGCTTGTGTTCCTTTAGCATAGAGTGTAAATTTATCATTATCAGTAGTGCTGTTGGAGTTAATTATATTAGGAGCAAAGATTTCAAAATTGTCATCTATGATGAGTACCAATTTGTATATGGAATCGCAACCATTAATATTGGTATAAGATTCTTGGTAATTTCCTGATTTACTATAGTTCTGTTGATTGATTGGCCATAGATAATTTGAGTAGCTTTCAATGGTATCAGATCTTTCAAATTCTGGATGAATAATGAGATTGAGTATTAATACAGAATCACACCCATTAATGGTAGGATATCCTGCTTGATAAATTCCTGATTGATTATAAGCTGTATTGTTAAATGACCAGTAATATTCTTTGCAACGGTCTTCATTTATGCTTTTCATGAATGAAGGATGAATCGTAAGATTGAGTTGATGAATTGAATCACATCCTTTAATATTGGTATTCTTCAGAAAATAAGCTCCTGATTGCGTATAACTCTTGTTATGCCAAATTATGGAATCACAAGCAGATTTACTCTCAATGATTTTTTGTGAATAGGTATTAAGTGTAAGATAGATAGTGGAATCGCAGCCATCAGCATTTCTGGTCTTGATAGAGTAAATTCCAGCTTTATCATAGCTTGTTCCTAAGATGTTGACACTATCACAAACAGATAAACTTACATTGCTTACAGAATTCTTAGCAATCATAAGATTGAGTTGAATGGTACTATCGCAATTTTTTTGGGTTAAGCCTTTGTAATAATATAGTCCTGTTTTTGTCATTGTCTGTCCATTCCAAATATAAGATTCACATGACTTGATGGATAATGTAGTATCAAATGGTTGATGTATGTTTAGATACAAAATACTAATGCTATCACAGCCATGAATGGTATTTATTGTATCTTGATAAATACCAGACTGTGTAAATATTTTATTATTCCAAGTATAGCTAGTGCATGAATTAACAATTTGTTCATTTGTATTGTTCTTATGAATGGTAAGGATGAGTTGAGCTATGCTATCGCAACCTAGTCTATTTATAAGAGTATCGTAATAAATTCCAGATTTAGTTAATAATTTATTATTCCAATAAAATTGATCACATGAAATCTGTGTTGAAATCGAATGATTTTTATTAATATTGAGTTCTAGAGTTACAATGCTATCACAACCATTGATTGTCTTAAAGGTGTCGAGATAGGTTCCTGAACTTGAGATTAGTTTTCCATCCCATAAAAATGAATTGCATTCTGTAATGTTAATTGAATCACTTATTTGAATATTATTTTTGGAAATACTTAGCGTATCTTTAGCAGAACAACCAGTTGAATCTGTAATTATAACAAAATATATTCCAAAACTATCTACATGGTATGTCGTTCCAGTTGATCCATCTTGCCATAAATAACTTAAATAGCCCTGAGGTGCTCTAAGTACAATAGGGAATTTGTAATCACATGATAATATATCTTGCCCTAAATCTAGTGGAATATTTGATTCACTCATTGAAACTTGAATTGTGTCCATTCCAGAATAGCACATACCTGATACTTTCACCCAATAGGTTCCTGCTGAAGTCGCTGTATATGTCGACAATGGCCAACCATCTTGCCATTGATAAGAATAATAATTATTACCTGCATTTAATTTAACAGTATGACCTAAACAAATCGAAGTATCAGGTCCTAGATCCACAGGTGGCAAAATTTGCAATGGAAATAAGTTAATTGCGTCTGATGACCTACAACCATTATTATCTGTGACTGTTACAAAATATTTCCCTTGTTTAGTTGGAATAATTTTTCTTGTACTCTCCCCTGTATTCCATAAGTATGAGGTGAATCCACTTCCAGCATCAAGCAAGAAAAATGGACATATTGCTGTGTCATTTCCTAGTTCAACTACTGGAGCTGCATTTGTTTTCAAAATTAAAGTGTCTTTATAGAGACCACAATCAGCATATAGAGTGAGTACTAAACTGTCTATTCCTGAAGAAGAACTAGGAATAAATTGAGTTGTCGAATCAGTTGTTTTAATTAATTTTCCATCACCAGTATTTTGCCAAACTGCAGAATCTCCTTTTGAATAATTTTTGATAGTGTACAATAAAGGATTACTATTAGAACACACCACTATTGGACCAGAAATAGATGGAATTTTAGAATTAGTAATACAGCCCATAAAATTAGGTAAAGGCCAAGCATACGTATTATTACTAAATACAATTGCTTGTTTTACAAAACCGCAAGCAGAACCAGCCATATTAGGATAAAGAATTGCATCAAGTGAATTATTTTTGAAATTTGAATTCATGGACCCCCCTAAATAAATTATCCCATTTGGAGCAAGTGTTATTCGCCCAAACCAAGGACTTAAAGCACCATATGCATCAACACGTTGTATAGAACCAATTATGGCAGAAGAGCTTGATAAACTTAAATCCCATTGATAAAGTCCACCTTCATTCCACATCGTACAATATAATTTTGAATTGTCTGGAGAAAACTCACAATCATAGGGTTGTACCCAAGTCATTGGACAGGTCAATTCAATTGGATTGGAAACAACACCACTTGAGCGATCAAAATCTGCATAAATAATTCTTCGCGGCAAAGTAAAGCCAGTAGTAGTTGTAGCAATATGTCTTCCATCGTGCGAAAATTTCAAAGAACCATGACTTGAATTCAAAGAACTTATTTTGGACTCAATTGGTGTTTTAATAATCCCATTTGGTGTAATTAAAAATGAAAGCAGGGATTTAGAATTTGGGTTTTCTACAACTAACCAAATATCAGTTTCATTGGCATGACAAGTAGCAGAAAGTTTTGCTCCAATTCCTTTAAGGAGTACAGCATTTTTAGTTGAAGTTACAGCACCTAATCCTCCGTCTAAACGCATATCTACAATACTATACGAAAGTCCAGGTAAATAGTTAGTTAAACCTGGGCTAACAGTAAAGACATAATATTGCAGTGGACTTGCGGGAATTGGGACAATCAATACCCCTTGACTAGATGCTGAGTCCCCTTTTAATCCTGAACCATTCATCATTATCTTTTGATTGCGATTATACACTGTCAAGCCATTCGTAAAAAAGAGTAAATCGCCATTGTTATCTGAAATAGATGCGGAACATTGTTGTCGGGGAATATTGTATGGACTGGTATCTATAACTGGCGTACCTGAAGAAAAGTCAATAGAACATCCCGACATGAACCAATCATCCTTTTGGCCTTTTCCATTACAATTACCTATTTCGAAAAAATAAACTATTGAAGTATCATTACATAGCCCATCACTTACCACTAAGTAAACAGAATGGCCGCCTCCACTATTAAAAGTATATTTAAAATTAGTTTTGTTTCCTTTATAAACACCATCTAAAAACCATTTATGATCAGTAGCATTCATAGATGAATTTTTAAAGTCTATCGTTACACCTGGTTTATATGGGCCAGGAGGATTCATCGTAAAAGATGATTGAGCGAAGCAATGAACTTTAATAATCTTACTGAGACTATCAAGACATGACCGATCTTTGTTATAAGCGACAAGCGTAACATTAAATTCACCAGGAGAGTTAAACGTATATGAAAAATTAACACCAGATGAAATTAAAGAACCGTTTAATTTCCATTCGTAATTGACTAAAGCATTTGTTGTATTGGTGAAATCTACTTGAGCCCCAGTTGCAATCGTAGTTGCACTAGGAATAAAGCTAATCGCTAAAGGGTCATTGCATATTTTTTGACATGCCACAGATTGCAATAGGCTGCTTCGTATGTAAGTTAGAGTAGATATCATTCTGTTTTTTTGACCGTTGGTAAAATTATACATACAACGAAAATTACTATAATCCAAATAATTCTCAGTCATATCTATTTGATCTCCCAATCCTCCTAGTGTTATAGGACGGAATGGATTGTTTATTGACAAATCATCATCATCCGTACTACAAGAATTTGGATTAAGCCCACAAAATACTTCCGAGGTTGAGTTATCTGGAGGAGTGTCACAAACTTGATCGTTATCAATTTGACAATTTTGATTTATGCAGCCTCCTTCAAAGGTGTGAAATAAGCCAAGGTAATGACCTACTTCATGTACGAGAACTTTTGAATTATCCATATTAGATCCAAGGTATCTTGCTTCCATAACAATTCCATCTTCCAATCTTCCATGGGAGGCTGGCAAATATGCATATCCTGCTATACTCGATCCAATAGATAGGGAAACAATTTCATTTACAAGCCAAATATTAAGATAATGCAAAGGATCCCAATGGCTTAGTTTCTTTAAGTTTATATCATCCAATTCAGAAGTTAAATTTGTAAGTGTAGATTTTACTCGATTAATGCCAGATGTAGGTTTTCCTTTTTCATCTTGTAATGCAAGACAAAATTGAATGTCAGTTTTAACTCCCTTAAGGTTTTTATATCCACCCGAATTTGAATATGCATCATTCAAATCTTTCAATCCTTGTAAAACTTGGCTATCTGATATATTTTCTGAACCATTATTATGAATGATGTGAATAACAACAGGAATAGTATATGATGCTTGAATTGCTTGAGACAATCCCATTTGAGATAAACTCAAGAATGTTTGATTCATTTGATTGAATTGCTCATGATAATTTTTATCTTCTATTAGTTTTAGTTTTGTCATTTCTGCTTGCAAGCATCTATTAGAAATATTTACAGGCTGCAATGTTGGACTAAAATAGATTTGAGAATATAAATTCCAATTTAGAATTATTGAAATTAGACAAACACAAATAATGTTTTTCATATGAAAATTATCTGATTAACGTCACCAGTCAAACCTGAAAATCAATACGTTGCAAATCCAAGGTCATCTGGTTTTAGATCAAATTTACAATAGACTTCCTAATTCGACTGATTAATCCCAATTTTCTTTTCTGATCCAGCATTAAGTATTCTTTTGGTGGATTACATTGAATTTTATTCCTGATCATCGTCCAAATGATTACAGCCAGATTCCTAGCTGTAGCTGAAACTGCAGAGGATCTCCCTCGAGTTAAACATACATGTCTAAAGTAATCTGATAGATGGGTTTCTTTTAGATTTCCTATACAATTAACAGCTTGTCGAAGGGCAATTTTTAGTCGATTGCTTCCTCTTGCAATTTGATTGCTTAAAACTTTGCCACCGCTTACCTTATTATTTGGAGCAAGCCTTAACTATAAAGCAAATTGTTTTGAGGTATTAAATTTACTAATCCTTTAGAAAGAAGTGTATATCTGTTTGTAAGCAAAAGGCGCAACCAGCTTAGACTACTTGTGTATGAAACCGATGGATTAGTCATGCAAGGTAGTTTAGATCTTGGTTATATGTGGGTAAGTCGCTCACCAATAAATGATTTGGTATTGTTCTGCTACCAATCCGGCTGTAGTGCTGAATGTATGAACAATCACCTTAAAGAATTCACAGGTAAATTACAAACTGATGGATATAATGCCTATGAGCAATTAGGTGAACGAAATACTATAATCTTATTTGGTTGCTGGGCCCATGCAAGACAATACTTCGATAAAGCAAAAGATACAGAACCAAAGATTGCTAATCATGTTCTAAGAAAAATTCAATTGCTGTATGAAGTAGAAGCCCATTGCCGAGATGGAGATATTATGGGAGATGAACGAAAATTAATAAGACAACAAAAGAGCAAACCTATCTCAGAAGAAATAAAAACTTATCTTGATTAGAAATCATTGGAAAGCATTCTTCCCCAATCGCCAATTGGCAAAGCAATAGCTTATTCCTTAAAAAGATGGGATAAATTAATCCGGTATATTGAACATGGTGATGTTGAAATTGATAATAATCTTATTGAAAATAGTATTAGGCCACTCGCCTTAGGGAGAAAAAATTATTTATTTGCCGGATCGCAAGAAAGCGCTCAGCGTGTAGCTATGATTTATTCTTCCTTTGCAATCTGTAAACTTCATAAGGTTAATCCTTACGAATGGCTCCATGATATTCTATTGAAAATAAAAGATCATCCAATTAATCGTATTGCTGAATTGCTTCCCCAAAATTGGATGCCAGTTCAAAATATGGTACTTGCCTGAACGGATACTTTTTAACAATTATAATCCCGTAGGGCTTTTATATTTAAAATTAATCGACCTCGCTGAGGTCGGCGATTTATTAGATTTATTCTTTTATAGACATTTAAATCATACGGATTCTTGATTACCATTTAATTTCAATTTACTTTAATTTTAGACTCCTCAATCTTAATTAATCGCCCTTTTTAACAATTATAATCATGCAGGTAATTTATATTTAAAAATTAATTCGACCCCGCTGGGGTCGGTGATTTATTAGCTTTATTCTTTTATAGACATTCGAATCCTATGGATTCTTGATTTCAAATTAATTTCATTTGCTTTTAATTCCAAATTCATAGAACTTAATAAATAGTCTTCGTTAATAAAATTAATCCCGTAGGAATTACATATTTATAAGAGAAAGAAAAAAGACTTTCTATCGACTCCTTAGGAGTCGAATTTTTCCATGTACTAATAACATATCATCTATCAAAATAAAGTATGGACTTCTTGAATACCTTAATTTGAAATCATTTTCTAACATTGAAATGATTCCAGAATTGTTTTTGATTATTTTAAATTCAAACCATATAAAAGGTAAGATTAGATATCTCTATTCAGATTTAGCCAACTTCTTCAACGGACCAATTGCAATACTCAAACTTATTACAATAAAAATAAATGACAGGAAAAATGGTGCTCCTGGAAAATAATGCTTAGAAGGATCAGATGAGAAATACTGAAATGTGTTTGTCATAATTACTGGACCAAAAATTGAGGCCAAACTCATTAAAGAAGTTAATCCTCCTTGCAATTCTCCCTGCGCATTAGCAGGTACTTTATTGGAAACTAAGCTCTGAATGGAAGGTCCTGCCAATCCACTTAATGCAAATGGAATCATTAAAGCAAACATATACCAACCTTCTGGAGCGAAGGAGAATCCAAAATATCCAATGATTGCTGCACTAAACCCTACAATTATTGACTTATAAGGACCGATTTTTGGAATAATTATTCTCGTTAACCCTCCTTGTACAATTGCCACAGTTATTCCAACAAATGCTAGCGAATATCCAACCATGGTATGATCCCATTTAAATTTATGCATTGTATAATAATTCCATGTACTTTGCAAGGAATAATGTGCAGTATACACAAAAAACAAAATTGGAATAAAGATTTTGAGGACAGAATATTTTGTAATAACCGAAAACGTCCCAAAAGGATTGGACCTAGTCCAACTAAAAGCCCTTCTGTTTTCTTTTGAAAGTGATTCAGGCAGAATGAAGAATCCAAATAAACAATTCGCCAATGCCAATCCTGCAGATGCAAAAAACGGAACCCTTAATCCAATGGATCCCAAAGCTGCTCCAAGAAGAGGACCTATAATAAATCCTAATCCAAATGCAGCTCCAATGAGTCCAAAGTTTTGCGCTTTCTTTTCAGGTTCGCTTATGTCAGCAATGTAAGAAGAAGCAACAGTGTATGATGCACCTGTAATACCTGCAATTATTCTTCCGGCAAATAACCAATAAATATTTGTTGCAAATCCTTGAATTAAATAATCCAATCCAAACACCAATAGAGTAATCAATAGTAAGGGTCGCCTACCAAATTTATCACTTAATCCCCCAATTATAGGTGCGCAGAGAAATAACATAAGGGAGTAACTTGTCATTAACCAACCTCCAATACTGGATGCTTCACTAAGATTTTTTCCTGTTATAGACATGATTAATTCAGGTGCAATTGGAATAATTATTCCAAGCCCGATGACATCCAGAAGTACAGTAATAAAAATAAATATTAAAGCTTTACTCATTCGCTAAATGCAACAATAGTAATTAATTCTTTAAGCATTGTAACTTCTCTATTCCTTCGCTCGATTCAATCAAAATCCAATATGTTCCGGCAACCAGATCAGAAATATTGATTTTCACTCTTTCATTTTTTTTGTAATAAAGAATACTTTGATCAATAACTTTAGAATTTAAATCCATGATATAAAGCTTAAGTTCTGTATTATCGGTTTCTGAATTATTGAGATATATAAAATCATTTGCCGGAACTGGAGAAATTTTCCAACCATTACCTTCCGATTGACGAACTATTGCACGGTTACTTTCAATCATTTTGTCAGTTTCATAGAAAACTTTTATCTGATAGATAAGATTTCCTTTGGGAAATTTATTATCCACAAATTGCGTTCCATCTCCCATAAGCGTATGAATTAATAATGAATTATTTCCGGAAATTCTGTATATTTCGATTCTTTGAATTTTTGATGCAACGTTACTTTTCCAGTTCAGAATTATATTCTCATTGTTTTTTTCTGCAGTTAGCTTTACATCATGAATTGAAAGAACTGAATTTCCAAAAAGTTGATCTTCTGACATAAAACTGCATCCTGATGGAAGATCAAATGCTTCGGTACCATCATCTCGGGAAAATGAACTTCCTTGATTCGCTGACCAACCCAATCCTCTTCTTGCAAAAATATTCCAAATCAAACAAGAATTTACTCCATTATTTAGTATTGAATCTGCTTTAAGTATTGCATTTCTTGAATCAACAAACCCAGGATTACATGCTTGAAGTTTTAAACCACTCATTACTAAGTTTATAGCTTTAATATTTCCCGAACTTGAATTACTCTTATATAAATCTGCTTCAAATCCGTATTGTTTAATTAAAGCCCAGGTTAAATCCCAAATCATACTACACCATACATAACCTATACCATGTGGTTGAGAAATCCGAACCCGGTCTTGCAACTTACCATAAGTCGCAGGATTCACTTGCAAATCAACATTATAAGGATATGGTCTTAATCCAACTCCGGTATTAGAATGTCCACTGGCCCAGACACCTATCCCCCGATTCTGGTAAGCAACATCTGAACTTTTCATAGTCATTACCATCGCTAAATAATCACTCCATCCTTCACCTGCTTGTTCGGCATTATTCAAGCACAAATTATTATTTGGACCACCTGTTAACCGAATAGAAATACCATGTGCATATTCGTGAGTGATAATTCCGCCGTCAAAATTCCCATCAACAAGTTGCGGTAATAAATTTGCAAACCTTCCCTGGCCAGGCAATTGATTTGTAATTTCATTATAGTCAACTTGACTTATACAAATTACCGGAATTGTAATAAGGTGACCATATGATCCTGCAGGCAATAAATATGGTAGCCCTGGAGTATTCATACCAATTATTACAGCAACAGCTCCTGCTTGCTGCGCCTGAAGTGCTTTATAAGACGGTTCGCAATTCCCATCCTGTATCAAAGCAATTGAATTATTAATGTTATTCCAAATTGGATCACAAGCATCATATGGATTCCCTGCGCCATCGAATACGTTAATAATATCTGCATTTAAGTTCGTGGGTATTTTACCACCAAATGATGCTCTTGCGAAGCTATAAGATTTTGCATTAAAGACAAATTTTAGTGCAGAACTTGGCATCATAGTAACATAAACACCTTGATGTAATTGAGACTTAATCAGATCACCATCATACTTGGAAATATTCATAATTGGCAAACCTACTCCACCAGAAAAACCTCCCATAACGGTAGGTGCATTATCATCAACACTGCATATTAACATTGCCAAAGCGCCAGCATTCTGTGCATTCAATATTTTCTCATTGATATTGCAAATTCCTCTATCTAATAATGCGATTTTTCCATTTACTTGTGCTGCGTTTATGTAAGGATTACAACCCTGTGTAGGAAATCCACTTCCATCATTAACCAAAATCACTTCTAATTGTAATGGAGCTAATAGACTAGGACTAATTGCACTTTGCACCGCAACTATTTTTCCATTAATGTTTAAAGGATAATCAATTTGCACTGTGTCATAAACTGGTAGTTGCCAGACATACATTTGAAGACGTGAAGGATATCCATCTGGTGGACAAGAATAATTTGCATTATTACGAGATCCGTTAATTTGATCCAGACCTTCTACAATTACATTATCTAAATCAAGACCTCCTTTACCAAAGTTCTGATATTGAAAATTTCCTGAAGCTTCATTAAATCCATATTGATACCAAATGTCATGATTTATGTTCGTCCAATAAAACATATTTGTCAGAGAAGCATTCTTATTTGCCGGAGGAAAAAGAGATGGATTTAAAGTAAAATCGAAATTCAAATTAGCTCCTCCTACAGCACGTGCAGCATCACCGCCGGTAGGCAAATTATCAGCATCCATATCCTCATAACAATCTACATTATTACCTTGTGTGGATTGATAATTAAATAGGCCATCATTGTGCCATCCCAGTGGACTTGCATTGGCAGCTTTTTGCCAAGGCGAATTCACTACCGTTCTTGCGCCGTGATTCGGACTTTCTGTTGGAATAGGAAACACCCTATAACAATTAGAATTGAAACTTATTTCATTCTTATGTTCAATACTAAATCTTTTATTCATTTCCAGACTTCCTTCAGACCAACCACAATCATGTGTTAATCTGCTTTCAAAAATCACTTGACCGGAACTTCTGCTTATATAAGAATTTAACAAATTATCATTTAACTCATTATGAAATTGAATTCTACACGCCGAAAACATTGTTATTCCATTATAGTAATAACAATCTTGAATTATCAATTTTGAATTAGGCATTTTTTCGATCGAATAATTTTCGAAGTTATTTTCAATTCTGCTTCTTGAATTTTCCTTAATAATTGATGCGTAAATTTGTTTTTGCTCCAGATAAATTTTAAGAAGTTCTTTATGAGACAATTTTGTTTCATCTTTTCTTTCCAATAAGCTATATCTTGGACTATGAATACCCATTTGAAGAACCTTATTCTCTTTACTCAGATGCAGTTGACTTATTTCTGGATATACAGGTTTGCCGGATATTCGCTCTTGAATATAGATGTGCTCACATTTTAATATATCATCATAATAGTTAGACTGAATAATGAAGTCTGCTTTTTTCCACAATGGATCAATCTGACTCAACTTCACTTTTATATCATCGTGTGATAATTGAGCTTGTAATGAAAGTATTGAAATAAAATAAATAGAGAAATATCTGATCACAATGAGTAGATTTAGTTAATAATACAGAACTACGTCTTAGATGATTTTGGGAAGGGGTTCGACAGATCTAGGAAGTAAAAGTAATAAATATTAATTAAACATTATAATTAATTTATATATTATATTTATTATAAGTCTTAAATTACTGTATATTAATATTTTATATATATTTTAATTATTATATATAATTATATTTAAATATATATAAAAACTAAGTATGCTCCTTACATAAAAAAGAGAAAGGCCAGTAAAGGCCTCCCTCGATTATTAAATTAAACTACACTACACTACTCAATTTAATTTGCCAATAGCACCCGGTTACTTCCATTCTATTAACCGGGTACTCTGACTTGAATTACACTTTTACATTTTATAAAGTCTTACTATGCTCTAATTCTAAAAGAATACATTAGAAAGCATAAAAAATGTGGACTTCCTCACTATAGTGGACAAAGCGAAAAGGCATTATGCTGCTAATATATGAACTTTTTCATAAAAAGCTTCTAATGGTGATTTTCCATCCAATGCGCTATGAATTCTTTTCGTGTTATA
>JABFRV010000149.1 GCA_013140975.1 Saprospiraceae bacterium | reverse complement strand
TATTTACATTTAATATATCAGGTGAATTAAGACCTTCATAAGGACAAGCATATATGATACTGTCTCCTGTAAAAATAGGTATACTAAATATTTTATAATAAGTATTATGAAGAAGGCTTGCATTAGTATCTTTTACTAATTGTCGAAATGAACTATTATTCTTATTGTAAGCTAATAAGCCTTTTCCCCAAGTACCGAATAATACTTCATTTGAATTTAACTTATAGAAAAAATGGGCACAAGTATATGGATTCTCAATAATCCTTTTTGATTTATTAAGAATATTATAAATGGTGAAAGTGGATTGACAATTGCCTAACCATAAATCATAATTCGTATCAAGGTAATTATAAGCTCTATCATATCTTGGAAGGTTGTTCGCTACAACTTTTGCAGAATCTGAACTTGGGCCTATACACCAAAGCTCTTGATGCTGATAAATATAAAGATTTGAATCAATTTGATTTATAAGATTGACCCTATCAGTTGAGCTTGTTTGCTCCGGCAAACCAATCATTTTAAAACTGTCAAGAGCCGCATTATATTTAAATATTGATCTCCCATTATTAACCCACAATCTTCCCTTTTTATCAACAAGCAAATAATTTATATCGTGATTCTGGTGTAACACATCCTTATATACTTTAAAATGTATTCCATCAAATCTTATGATACCGCTTCTTGAGTAAAACCAATAAAATCCACAACTATCTTTTACAATAGATTCAATTTTTTGATTCTCTAACCCATTCTTATTTGAATAATGTCGTGTAAAATAATCTATATTTTGACTATAAGCTTCTTGATTCCAAACAAGAAACAAACAAAAATAAAATATAAGTCTTAAATTAAATAGACTAGGACTATTATATAATATACAAGCTTTGCACATTAATCAGTTAACAAGGCTTTCTCTTATTGCAATAGAAACAGCCTCAGGTGCTGAATTTACTTGCAATTTTAAGTATATTTTTTTTAAATGATTCTTTACTGTATTCACACTTAGATTCATTTCTGAAGCTATCATTTTATAAGAATATCCTTGTGATAGTACTTCCAGAACTTTTTGTTCTGATTTAGTTAACTTATACGAATTTGATTTCTTCTTACTAAGTCGATCTAAAAAGCTTTTTGGTTCATAAAAAAAATTCAAAACCCTTTTAGCAATATAAGGCGACATTACTGACCCTCCTTCAATTACATTTAATATATTATTATAAATTGAGTCATGAATGGAGTTTTTCAATAAGTAGCCATCTGCGCCACCTCGAACGACTGCATTAAAAATCTTTTCATCATCATCAAAGTGGGTTAGTATTATTATTTTAATATGCGGATACTTTGATTTTATTAATGTCATGCCATCTATACCATTCATGTAAGGCATTTCAATGTCTATCATTAAAATATCCGGTTTAAGCAAATTAACATGGTTTAAGATTTCTAAACAATCGCCGAATGCACCAACCAATAAAAGATTTGGAAAACCGGAAATAACCCCGGTTAATGATTGCCTGTATTTCAAATCATCTTCATAAACCACGACGTTATATGTATCTTTCACTTCACAAAGTTAAGGTTTTTTATTATAATTTTATATAGCCCATTTAGGTCTTATTCGATAATGTAGAGAATAAAAAAGCTAAAATACATTATATATTAATAAGCTCCAAAAACAGGAATTGTCTATAAATAATCCGATCCTAAATCACAGAAATAAGTGAAATAAAATTCACAACAACCCAGGCATTAAGAATAAATAGCTAATGAATGAAAAGAATAACTTAAAACCACCTTTATTCATGATAGATTAAATATTTCAGTTCGAGATAGCATAACATCTACTCTCACTTCTTCCGCCAGATATAAATGATTGAACCTAGGAAATTTTAATTATTTCTAAAAAAATATGCCAACCTACATAAAAGTATCCTTATAATAATACTCATAAATCTTGCGATACTTTTTTTGAAGTTTTTTGGCAAAATATTCTGCGTCCAGTTTCTCAGCTTGATCTGAGAAAAATATATGGTTCTTCCAGGTGGTAAAATTGTTTATGCGTAACGAAGTAAAAGGTTTAGGAATAAGATTATCATCCTTATCGTAAAGCATGAATGCATCTAAGGATTGTGTATTTGTTTTGCTATATTTTAAAATATAAAACGATCTGTTAGAAAAGACTCTAGTCAGTCCTTTTTTTAAATCTTTTGTTAGAAAACGACCACCAATAAACTTACTCTTTTGCAATTCCGGTAAATCATAATCATAAAAATAGTACACTTTTGAGAAGCTATATTTCTCAGTCATGGCTTGCATAAAAGCACGATTGAAGCTGTCACGATCTGACTTGACCTTCTCTATTGTCTTTTGTACTTTCTTTTTGTATTTTACATCTCCTTTTTCCAATTCGAGTTGCAAGGCTTCAATTTTATTCCTTTCAGACTGAAGCATAACCAGCAAATCTCCATTAATAAGCTCACCTATCACGGTATACGCTGTTGGCCTTATGATACTGTCTTGAGCCGAACAAGCAAAAATTAAAAAGATGTTAAAACACAATAAGGTCAATACCTTACTATAGAAGCTATTCATTACTTTGCGTTCAAATTTATAATTACTATAACGATTTAGATCAGGCAAAAATCTAGTTTTACACTCACATTCGGAATAAAATTTTATTGTATGTCACAATATATTGATATTGAATCACTTAATCAACAAATTGCATTGGAAAGCTCCTTTGCAAAAACCCTGATTGAGCAACATGAAACCGTAATCGTCGGTCAAAAGCAAATGATGAATCGACTTCTTATAGGCCTCCTTAGCAAAGGTCATATCTTATTAGAAGGATTACCCGGTCTTGCTAAGACGCTTGCCATTAAAACCCTTGCTACTTCGATCAGTGCTAGCTTTAACAGAATTCAATTTACACCCGACCTCCTTCCTGCTGATATTCTTGGTACAAACATATATAACCCTGCTTCTTTAGACTTCACAATTCGTAAAGGGCCAATATTTGCCAATTTTATTCTTGCTGATGAGATAAACAGAGCTCCTGCAAAAGTTCAATCTGCATTGCTTGAAGCGATGCAGGAAAGACAGGTTACAATTGGTAAAGAAACATTTAAGCTCGAAGAACCTTTCCTGGTTCTTGCAACACAAAATCCCATTGAACAGGAAGGGACATATCCACTTCCGGAAGCTCAGATTGATCGCTTTATGATGAAAGTAGTCATTCAATATCCAACGCAAGAAGAGGAAAGACAAATCTTAAGAAGAAATCTTGATGGATCTATTCATACACCAATTCTTCCAGTCGTAAAACCGGAAGAAATTCTTAAAGCCAGGAAAGCCATCGAGAAAATTTATCTTGATACTCGAATCGAAAATTATATCCTAAACCTTGTTTTTGCAACCCGGAAACCACAAGATTTTAAACTAAAAGAACTTGTTCCACTCATTAATTATGGAGCTTCACCTCGTGCTACTATATTTCTTGCACAAGCAGCAAAGGCTAATGCATTTTTAAATCAAAGAGGCTTTGTAATTCCGGATGATGTTCAAAATGTTGCAAAAGACATTATGAGACATCGAATTGGAATTACGTATGAAGCAGAAGCAGAAAATATTAATCAGGATCAAATCATTTCTAATATTCTTTCCAAAGTTGAAGTTCCGTAAATAATGCCAAGTACTTACTTCCAGAAAATACTATTACTAGCAAACTTAATTTGGCTCGGAGCCTTGCAAGTTAAAGGACAAGAACAAGATCTTCATGTTGTAGTCAAGAATTTATTTCAAGAAGAAGAAAGCGTTTGGTACAATTATTATATCGGTAATGATAATAATTTACACCAGACGATAATAATAACCGGCCATAATCAAAAAGAAATACATGGTATTATCTATATCAAAGAAAATAATACCCTTTTTAAAATCGCCTCTGACTTTCCGAACGTTAAAGGTACATATGTAGTTACAGATCTTAATGATGAATTATGGGGCAACTTTACATTCATTGAAAAAGACAGTTTTAGTGTAGGGAAAATGTTGAGTAAAAACAAAAACATCGCGTTACAATTCAATGTTAAAAAAACGAGTCGCAACAAAATGCACCTTCAAGATTGCCCAATACTTCAGAATTACCTTTCTTTCAGTGATGATAGTATTGGAATTAATCTAATTCTTCAGACTTACACAGATGGAAAAACTACCGGCTATTACACATCCCGAATAAATAACCAAAGTTATTTCTTACAAGGAGAATGTACGGATGTAAATTGTTATGAATTAAAACTAACAGCTCACGATTTATCGTCTTCGACAAAAAATAAATTTACCATATCAATACAAGAGAATACATTAAAAACAAATGCACCCAAAGAAAAATTCTATGTAACGACTTTAAAAAAAGATATTTCACCGGGGTTCCTTTGTAAATCAGTACAAACAAATTCTTCCGTTATTGGAATTTACTATCCACTGATACAACATAAGGAATATCTGAAGTGGCAGCAAGATTATACCCAACAATGGTTATTGGATCATAATTCTATTAATATTGCAGAATGGGATTCCTTGAGGTCTGTAAATTTACAATTTGAGATAAGTGGAATTAATTCTCAATTTGTAAGTGGAAATTATTATTGGACGGAACCTGGTTTTAAAAAGCTAGTCAATTACCCTTTTAATTACAATCTTAAATCCGGATCAATAATTCAATTGGTGGACTTGTTTGAAAAAAATTCAGACTATAAATCGTATATAAATTCTCAGGTTGACTCAACCAAAAAACAAATCGCTAATTCCTATTCATCAAATATTTCAAACTTCATTCAAAAAGATGCATTTTCCTATTGGAATTTACTTCCTACGGGAATTTGTTTTTTTTCTGAATTTAGTCCAATTTATGGCCGATATAAAATATTAATCCCCTATAAGAACCTGGAGCCCTATTTGAAAAAAAGTAATTTTTTGAAAAAATTCTTATAACATGCAGGAACAAGCATTACTCAGCAAGGTTAGAAGAATCGAAATTAAAACCAAAGGATTAAGCAGGCACTTATTTTCCGGTGCATATCACAGTGTATTCAAAGGAAGAGGAATGTCGTTTTCTGAAGTAAGAGAATACAGCTATGGAGATGATGTGAGACATATTGATTGGAATGTTACTGCCCGATCTGAACAAGCGTATGTAAAAGTATTTGAGGAGGAAAGAGAGTTAAGTCTCATGCTCGTAATCGATATCAGTAATTCCACTTATTTTGGCAGCGTAGAACAATCGAAGTCTGAACGAATCGCAGAGTTGGCTTCCATTCTGGCATTTTCCGCTTCACAGAATCAAGACAAGGTAGGACTTTTATTATTTAGCCATAAAGTTCATCTTTATATTCCTCCTAAAAAAGGAAGGCAACATATTTTACGTATCATTCGGGAAATTCTGGTTGACAGAACTGATCGTGGTGAAACGAATTTACAATTGGCTTTAGAATACCTCCGGGGTACTCTAAAAAAAAGAAGCATTTGCTTTATACTTTCTGATTTCTTATGCAGCTTACCGGAGTCGCATATAAAATTTATAGCGCGACGCCACGATCTGATTTCAATGCAGATTCTGGATCCTTTAGAAGAATTAATTCCTGATGTTGGCATCCTTCCAGTAAAAGATTCAGAAAGTAACAGTTATAAACTAATAGATACTTCAGATAAAGAACTAAATAAGGAGATTCAATCTTCATATCATAAAAATATTCAAAATACCCGTCAGACCTTTCTAAGAGCCAATGCAGAATATATTTACCTCGATGTAAAAAGTTCTTATATAAAGGTCTTACTTCAATTTTTCAAAAGCAGGAAACGATGATTTATAGATTCTGCTTATTTTTTCTATTCCTTCTAACAAGAGTAAGTAATGGAATTTCTCAGGAAACTTTTTCACAATCCTTGGACTCCACTCATATTATTATTGGAGACGAATGTTATTTAACACAGACGTCATCGATACTTCCTACGAATGAAGAATCACTTCCTCAATTAGAACAATTAAAATGGCTTGAAATTTTAGATAAAGGGTCTTGGATTTTAACTCCAAATCAAAAACATGAAAGAAAAATTAAATTCTCCGTTTATGATAGCGGTGTTTATGTTATCCCGGAAATACAAATAAGACTCGATTCTCAATTTATAACAACAACAAAACTTTTTCTTGAGGTTCATCTTCCAATGGACACATTGAATGATATTCATCCTATAAAGGACATTATTGAAACCGAAAAGAAAAATTATATCTGGATCTATATAACGCTAGCATTGCTTTTTATTGGTCTATCAATATTTCTTTTAATTATTCTATTTAGAGCAGATCAAATTCAAATAAAAAAGTTATCTTACAAATCCCTTGATTCACCCTATGAAATTGCATTACAAAGAATTAAAACTCTCAAAGAGAAAAAATTATGGCAGTCTGATAAAATGAAAGAACACTATGATGAGTTAAGTTATGTATTAAGGGCATTCTTAAATGATGGCTTTCATCTTCGGTCATTGGAATCAAGTACTTCAGAAACGGAAACTAAATTACAAGAAAGTACTTTAAATATTCAATACAAAAATGAGTTTATTTCTTTTTTGCGCAATTGTGATCTGATTAAATTCGCAAACAAGGTTCCACCTGTAGAGGAGCATGATAGCTGGATACAATTTGCAGAAAAAATGCTTTCTCACAATAAAGATCTTTCTTCGCAATTTTTAAATATCAATAAAAAAGATTACACCAATATACTCGGAAATGATCTTGCCGCTCAATTTCAAATCCCAGGAGAATATGTACCAAACACTCTTTTAGAACTTATGAACTCTACGGAAGTTGAAGAGATATATTTAATTTCAAGATTATTTAGTCTACACCGATTTGTACTGCCTACTGATTGGGTCAATCTTCATCTAACAAGATCCGGTCAATTAAGAAACTGGCATCTAAATATTCTTTTGAAAAATCAAGGATCCAAAGGAAAATTAATTTTAGGAGTTACTCTTCCCTTAATATCCATATTTCTACCTTTCATGCTGATAATTGGCTGGCTAAAAAAAGAGAATGTTCTTGGTCGGGGGGTATTCCTGTTAAGTAAAGACAAAAAAATTGTTGTTAACGAAAGTTCACTTAAGAAATGAATTGGCTAACACATATAGAATGGAATAATCCCTGGTTCCTATTATTGCTCATAGGTATTCCACTTTTAATTTGGAATTTTAGAAATTCTTCGCATAAACATAATTCATACTTAATCTATCCAGACCTTAAAAATATAAAAACACAAAGTACATGGAAGTTAAAGTTATTGAATTGGCTTCCCTACTTTTTTTATATCGCCTTAATTTTTCTAATTGTTGCAATGGCCAGGCCTCAGTATATCTTGCGAGAAGAAAAAATTGAAGCTGAAGGAATTGATATTTTTCTTGTTCTTGATCTTTCATCAAGTATGTTATCTAAAGATTTTGAACCCAATAGATTGGAAGTCAGTAAGAAATTAGCTATCGAATTTCTTGATAAGAGATATTATGATAGAATTGGAATTGTTGGTTTTGCAGGTGAAGGATTCACACAATGCCCCTTAACTGTTGATCACACAATATTAAATAATCTTGTGCAGGATTTAGAATGTGGATATCTTGAAGATGGAACTGCAATTGGGCTTGGGCTTGCAACAGCAATCAATCGCCTTAAAGAAGATAGCTTAACACAAAGTAAGGTAATAATACTTTTAACCGATGGAGTAAATAACGCAGGAGATGTCAGCCCTTCTCTTGCTGCAGAATTAGCGCAAACGTATAAAATAAAAATATATTCAATTGGTGTTGGCTCAAATGGAGAAGCCTATTCACCAATAGGCAGGAACCAAAATGGTGAATATGTTTTTGGAATGGTCCCGGTAAATATTGACGAATCATTATTGAATCTAATTTCAACAAGTACTGGTGGAAAGTATTACAGAGCAACCAACAAAGAACAATTGAAAGAAATTTATCAGGAAATAGACCGTTTGGAAAAAAATAAAATCAATGTAAAAGTATTTAAACGCAATAGTGAAGAGTACAGAATTTTTTTGTGGATTGGACTACTCTTTTTTGCTGCATACTTCCTGTTAAGAATAATCTTACAACCCCTGATTATCTAATATGTTTAAAATAGAATCGCCATATTATTTAATACTCCTTCTACTTATTCCATTGGGATTTGCATTGTATCCATTACTTAAGTCACGTTCGGAAAGGGTATGGAGTAAGCTTGGAAACTCCAAACTACTTTTACAATCCTTTAGAACGAGTGAACGTTTTAAGAAAGTTAAATTGCTTCTTTTTTTAGGAGCTGGTATATTTTTAATTATAGCCTTGGCAAACCCTCAGTATGGATTAAAAAAACAAAAAGTAAAATCTCAAAATGCAGAAATTATTATTGCATTAGATATATCACAAAGCATGTTGGCTGAAGATATTAAGCCAAATAGATTAGAAAGAGCCAAATTATGGATAAATCAATTTACCAAAAAATTTCAAAATTCAAAATTAGGCCTAATAAACTTTGCCGGAAATGCTTATCTCCAATCTCCGGTTACCACAGACATTGCATCAATTAATTTATTAACATCTATGTCAGATCCGCAGTTGGTATCTACACAAGGAACTTCACTATCAGCAGCTATTGAACTCTCCCGGAAATCATTTAGCTCTCAAGAAGGTCAACACAAACTTCTCATTATTATTACGGATGGTGAGGATCATGAAGGAAATGCAATAGAAGAAGCCAAAAAAGCTTTTAATAATGGAATAACAATTTTATGTATGCCTATTGGCACAGATCAGGGCGCCCCTATACCTTATAAAATAAATTCTCAGATTGAATACAAAAGAGATAAAGACGGCAATATTATTTACACCAAACCCAATCTTAAACTTCTGTCAGATATAGCAAATGCATCCGGTGGTTTATTGCTTAATCTTGATTCAGGAGAACTTGTTTTTAATCAAATTCAGGAAAAAATAAAGTCGGTTCTTAAAAAAGAAACACTTTTTCAGGCATTCAATGAATATGAATCCTATTATCAAATACCTTTATTCCTGGCAATCTTGTGCTTGTTTTTATATATATATTTTCATGAGAAAGAAAAATTAAATATATGAGGGTGCTAATATTTTTTTGTTTCTTTAATATATTTTACATTGAAGCATTCTCACAAAAAAAGGGAATTGAAAATGCTTTGAAAGCTGATAAGCTCTACAGGGACTCTAATTATGTTGAGGCGGAAGAATATTATCGAAAGTCACAAGTTGAAAATCGTGATTTTAAATCGGAGTACAATTTAGGAAATTCTCTTTACCAACAACAAAGGTATGATGAGGCCAAATCAGTTTTTGACAAACTTTCAAATGATATTAATGCTGTTAATGCTGAAAAATCCAAGGCCTACTACAATCTCGGAAACTCTCAAATGAGAAAAAATAATTACAAGGATGCTATTCTATCCTATAAAGAATCGCTAAAACTAAATCCTTCCGATCAGGCGTGTAAAGTAAATTTGTCTAAAGCGCTCCAACAAAATAAAATTGAACAGAAAAAGGAAGAGCAAAAACAACAAGATCAACAACAGCAAAATAAAGACAAACAAGAAGAAAACAAGAATCAAAATCAACCCGGAGAAAAGCAGAATAATTCGAAAGAAGAAAAAGAAAATAGCTCCAAGGGGCAAAATGAAAATCAGAAATCTTCCGAAGAAGAACAAAAAAGTGACCAACAAGGAAAACAGGAAGAATCGAAAAAATTATCAAAATCCGAAGCTGAACAAATCCTTAATATGATTGATTCTAAAGACAAAAAAGCCAAAGAAAAATTACAACTAAAAAATAAGAAAAAAGCTTCTAAAGTGAAGGATTGGTGATCATGAACATTTTAAATATAGATATGTTAAACACTAAATTTTACGACTTATGAAATTTTTTAAAATTCTACTGCTAGGCTGCTTACAAATTCTGACTGCTCAGGAATCTTCATTTAGAATTAACACAAGCCTTGATACTGTATACTTAGGAAATTATCTGGAAGTTAAATTTACCATTGAAAACACGAAAGGAAAATTCAAAGAGCCTTCATTTGCAGGACTTAAGGTAATCTCGGGTCCTAACACGTATTCCTCTATGAAAATTATGAATGGGGAATCCACATCGTCAATGACATATAGTTATATTGTCAAACCCGCCGAAGTAGGAAATTATATTATTGAACCAGCGACTTTAGAAACTGAGGATGAAACATTAAAAACTACAGAGAAAAAGATAGTAGTTCTACCTAATCCTGATAATATACTTCAATCTCCTGCAGAAAATGATCAAAATCCCTTTGATGTTCTTGTAAATCCACGACAAGAAAAAGCCAAACCAAAAAAGAAGATTTATAAGATCTAATGAAAGTTCTTTATCCTCTTTTAATTGCACTGGTATTTTCACAATTCTTGCTCTCCCAGGTAAGATTTATTGCTACTACGGATGTAAAGCAAGTGTTTACCGGAAGCAGCTTTGATGTTGAATTTCGTTTAGAGAATGCGGAGGGTAGACAATTTCAGGAACCCGATTTTGGTGGACTAAAAAAAATTGGAGGTTCCGGTAGATCTATGTCAACAACAATTATTAATGGAAGTATGAGTTCATCTACAGGATATACTTATACATTGGTAGGTTTATCTCCAGGAAAATACACTATTGGTCCTGCCTCAATTAGCGTATCTCAAAAAGTATATAAGTCAAATCCACTTACCATTGAGGTCATTAAACAGAATTCTTCAACAAGTAAGGGTGGCCGTGATTTTTCTAATTCTACCGCAGAAGTAGACGGAGATGTGTTTATAGAAGTTTCTGCAAATCAAAACAAAGTTTATCCGGGGCAACAAGTTTTTCTTACTACGAAGCTATTTACGCAGGTTGGAATTAACCATATTGAAGCAATTGAAAGTTCTTTTCCACAAAATTGTGAGATTGAAAATATCGGAGGCGATTATCCTGTACAACGAGAAATTATTAAAGGAAAAGAATATCTTACTAAGGTGCTAAATAACGTCGCAATCTATCCCCTGTCTTCAGGCAAAATCATTCTTCCCAGAAGAGTATACAGAATTATTTTAGGTGATGATCATTTTGGATTTGGTTTAAAATCCTTATTTTTTGAAACAGCTAAAGTTATTGAGTCAAATTCCTTAACTATAGAAGTCTTTCCACTTCCTTCTCCTATTCCGGAAAACTTTTCAGGTGCTGTTGGAAATTTTTCAGCAGAATTCTCTCGTTTAAATTCTTCGTATTCGCTCAGTGATGCACTACAAATAATTCTAACTATTGAAGGGAACGGAAATTTTAAAATTATCAATCCGAAAATTCAAATAAATGATTCTTTGATTGATATCGTAAACCCCTCAAGTTCCGGATCTCAAAAGATTAAGGACCTTACCGAAATTATTAAAAAACAAAGCTATTCATTTCTTTTAACACCAAAAAATACCGGCGTACTGAACCTTAACAATGCTTTTTGTTACTTTGATCCATCACAGAAAAAATATATTCAAATTCAAGATTCTCAAACTATAAACATTATTAAATCTAACTCTGGAAACAAAGATCACATCGTTAAGCCCATGCCTATATATACAGATCTTGATAATGACTATAATCAACGGTATAATAAATTCTTTTCCATTGCATTATTCTTATTGCCTTTTATTTTGGGATTTTTTATGAATCAGGGGATTGGAAATTTTCAAACAAACTTTTCATCATTCTTGTTATCTGCAAAAAATAAAAAAGAACAAGTTATAACAAATTCCACGTCTCCTGAAGAATTGATCCTATCTTATTGCAAAAAACGAATTCCAGACTCTGCCCACTGCAATTCACTATTTGAGATGAAGAATTACCTTTCATCGAATACTGAAAATTCTCTTTCTGGAAAATTAGTACAATTGATTAATGAATATCAAGTGTATAATTATATGCCTACTAAAGACCCTGAAACTTTACAACAAATTATTTCAAAGTTCAAATCATTATGATAATAAATTCGTTAAATAAATTAGTAACCGGTTTATTAATTACAAGTATTCTACTTCTAAATTGTCAGAATGATGATAAAGTTAAAACATTGAATTATACAGTTGTAAATACTTTTCCCCATTCAACTGATAATTTTACTCAAGGCCTCATTTGGGAAAGTGATACTCTATATGAAGGTACTGGTCATGAAATGAAAAGTCGAATCTTTAAGACAAATCCCAAAACTGGCGAAATTTATGATTCGATTCACATTGCAGATAATCTATTTGGTGAAGGAATATGCAAGATTAATAGTAAGATTTATCAACTTACATGGAGAAATCATATTGTGTTGGTTTATAATTCTCATAATTTAGAGAAAATAACTACCTACCCGCTTGTGACTGAAGGATGGGGACTTTGTACAGATGGAAAATATCTAATTGTTAGTGATGGCACGAATACTCTTAGCTATTACTCGCCTGACAATTTTGAATTTGTTAAAAAAATATTCGTAAAAAACAAAAATATCAAAGTTTCAGAACTCAACGAATTGGAATATGCGAATGGATTTATTTATGCCAATCAATGGAATAGAAATCTGATATATAAAATTGATCCACAGACCGGACAAGTAAAAGGAATTGCAAATCTTCAGGGCTTATTTGATTTATCTCGCAAGAAATATTCGAATTGCGATGTTCTCAATGGTATTGCATATAATTCTAATTCGGATAATTTTTATGTTACCGGTAAATATTGGTCTAATTTGTACGAAATAAAACTCACTGAAAAATAGATTACTTTCCGTATTTTAAATGAAGAATTGAGAACCTTCCAATTTCAGCAAGGTTAACAATATAAAGGTTATTATATTCGGATTCCGGAATTGTTGTATAATCTTTCGTTCCGCTAAGTATGTTTAACAACTCGGGAATTGTATTTGAATGTCCAACAATTAATAATTTCTTGTTCTTGTTTTGATTTATGAGATCTTGAATCCATTGATTTTGATTCAAGGGATCATATAGGATGGGAATCAAACTGTAATTGGCTGCAGCAATATTTGCAGTTTGAATTGTTCTATTATAATTACTGGAATAAATATTCTGGAAAATAGTGGGTTTTAATAGCTTCGCTAAATCATTTGCTCTTTCTATTCCTAATGCACTCAACCCCGGATTTGTTCCCAATCCTGAAGTTTCAGCATGTCTCGTTAGAACTAACACAGTACCAGTATCTCGAATATATTTTTCAATTGTAATAGTATCTTTTTGTATTACAATGACTGTATCTCTCACATTCACTATTTTTTCAACTTCCTTAACACAAGAAGTTTGAAATAGAAATAGAATCATCAGTAATCCGAATATTAGCAAACTTTTCATTAAATACAATTATTTGGCGAATATCAACAATTTATTTTATAAATAATTATCAATTTTAAATCTAATGCTGCAAATTCTTCAGCTTCAATTGCTTCCTGTATTGTAATTTTGCACACTATGTCTATACGAAAGAGGTTTTTATTATCCATTGGTATCATAACTATCATTCTTCTTATCGATCAGATTTCAAAAATCTGGGTTAAGACACATATGCAGCTGAGTGAGGAAATCCCAATACTTGGCCTGGATTGGGCCAGAATACACTTCATTGAAAATGAAGGCATGGCATTTGGACTTAAGTTTGGTGGAGAAATGGGTAAGCTTGGATTAAGTTTATTTCGCATTGTCGCAATTGGATTTTTAGGATACTTACTTTTTAATATGATTAGAACAAAAGAAAAAATTGGTCTTGTTATATCTTTCTCTTTAATTCTAGCAGGAGCAATTGGTAATATGATTGATAGTGCATTTTATGGGTTGATATTTAGCAATTCTCCATATCATGGTGGACTTGCAGAAATGTTTCCTGCCTCCGGAGGTTATGCACCATTCTTAATGGGAAGAGTTGTTGATATGTTTTATTTTCCAATGTGGAATTCAAATTTTCCAAGTTGGTTTCCAATTTGGGGAGGAGAAGATTTTGAATTTTTCAGACATATTTTTAATGTAGCTGATGCTTCAATATTTTGTGGTATATGTTTGTTCTTTATTTTTTATAGGTCCCATAAGAATGATTCCGGAAGCACAAATATTCCTATAGAGAATACTGCTGTGTAAGTTCTTATTTCAATCATGTATTAGGGTTTTAAATATTATTTCTCATTTTTATTGGGTTTGTTTCTATTGGTTATTTAAAATTATAATCAAATATTATCGATTAGGAAATAAATTTCGATTTTTCCAAGTTGGTTACAATTTCACCTACATTAATAATTTTCCAAAGAAATTTTTATTACCGTTAAGAAAAATTAGAGATTGAAGAATGAATGGATTCGCTAAGAGGTTTAATTAAAATTACACCTACATCTTAAAAAATAAGAGAGAGCAGTTATTTTATTGTGAAATTACTATAACGTTTATACTCTTTACAAGAAAAGGCTTATAAAATCATACTCTTTTACAGTAAACTAAAGGTCTTAAAAGAGTATAGGAATAGAATTGATGACATTATTTCAATTTACGCTTCTTGTTCTGATTAGAAGCATCAAGAATTCTAATAAAGCCAATTATAAATCCAATAACGTATTGAATGATTATGGCATGCGATAGAATTGCTATAGAAATTTAATAGTTGAGATAATCAGTTATAGGTACTTATTCAAGTATTTATGTAAATCCCAATCAGGGACAAGTGACCAACGACTAACTTACTTAAAAATTACATTTTGCTAACCGCGAGGAAGTTGTTCACTGCAACTTCAGCCTTTTCGAGGCATTCATAGTTAAGTTTGCAATGTACATATTTCCCCATTTTTTCCGTCTGAATTACACCGGCAAGACGCAGAATACTCAGGTGCTGTGAGGTTACAGACTGCTCAATTTTCAGGGCATTGTAAATCTTATTTACATTTACAACTCCTTGTTTGTCAATAAATTCCAGGATTTTTAGTCTGAGGGGATGAGCTAGAGCTCGCATAAGTTCGCAAGCATAGTCTAGTTTAACACTGTTGAAAGATACCTTAGTATTCATCAGAAGTTTTTCTTATTTTGATTAATTTGTAGCTGACCTTAACGGACACAAATATCTAAATAGGTTCTGACATATTCAAATAAATATTAAACTTTTTTTTAAATTGTTAACGCCTATAAGTAAAAGAGTAATGCAGTGTAAGAATTTTTAATACGAGAGAGGCCAGTCAACAATGCTAGGTATTAGCCGGCAAGCTCTTCTACCAATTTCGAAATCTGATTGAGGCGATCAAGATCCAAGGAATAATAGATGAACTTACCCTGACGCTCTGTGGCTACGACTCCCGCTCTTCTTAAGATTGCAAGGTGCTGAGAAGCAACTGATTGTTCTAATCTTAGTTTAATGTAGATATCGGTAACTGTCATTTTATCCTGCTCTTCCAAAAGATCAATGACCCTTTGTCTAAGCTTGTGATTAACTGCTCTAAGCACCAATACTGCCTTTCTAAGATCGGAGTAGTCCAGTTGAATATCCTTTCCTCCTTTCTTAAGTGTAATCGTTTCGTTCTTTTTATTCCTCATTTGTCAGAATTTATAATTTTCGTAAACACAGATAAAAGGCAACTATTATGCCAGAAAATAAGGAAATGTTAAAATGGAAGGATTTCTTCTTAAAAGGGCTTTTTAACAATATGTAATCATCTGTTCAACAGATATAACTGCTATAATTAGTATTGTAATCTTTTTTTCGCTTGAGTAATCATTGGCTCAAAAAGATATTTTGGCAAGAGTTCCAAATTAGTAACGAATTTAGCCTCTGTATATTGCTTATAAGCAATATCAAGCAGATCAGAAGCCTTGATCCTGGTTTCTATTCGCTGTAGGTCTGAAATCTCTCTATCAGTGATTAGATTATTAAGACCCTCCCCAATAATTTGAACCTCAGAACCAAACTTTTCTACCATGAGTTTATCAGCCTCAAGGTGAATTTGATTTCTAAATAACTCATTGCCAGAAGCTTCAAAGGCTGAAATTAAGAATTGACCCTTTCTGGCCATAATTACGGTTACTACGCTTCCTCTAGAGTTTGAAATCATATTATATAGAATAAAGTCCTTTTCAATGGCTATAAGAGGCAGATTATATCCTGAAACGATTCCTTTGACTATTGAAATTCCCGCTCTTAATGAGGTATAAGATCCAGGCCCAGTATTTATTGCGATTGCAGATAAATCCTTGATTTGAAGTCCAGAAGCATGAAGAGTCTCCTGTATATGAATGGTTAAGTATTGTACGGGGTTACTGTTTTCGTAAATCTTTTGGATCAACAATTTATTATCATTCGATATTGCTATGGAATATTCGAACGAGGTACATTCTATTGCCAATATGTTGGCCATATTATTTTTGAGCTAGTATTTTTTTGTATTCCTGAGTATTGCGTAAAACTTCAATTGCCTTCTTTATTAAGGGATCATGCTTGAATCTGCATTGTACCTTACCTGGCTCATAGAAGTGTCTGTAGACTATTTCTTCTTCAACTAGATGATTTATTATATCCTTATTCTTCTCAATTTCCAACCATTGTTGCTGTTCAAGTTCAGTTCTCATTTTCAATATATCATCTTGAATGGATGTTGTTTTATCAACAGATACCTGATCTTCTAATACTTTCAGTTTCTTTTCTATATCAGAATTGTCATCAAATTTATTCTTTCTTAAATAATCAAGAAGCAAGTTAAAATCTGTAAAAGTATACGTTATGGGATCTTGAGGTGCCGGATTATTCAATCCATATTCGGTACAAAAGTTAAAGATCCAATTATCTTCCAACAATTTTTGTACAACAAAGGGATAATCAGCTTCTTCCATTTCAATATCAGGTTTTACTCCTCCGCCATCGTAAACAGTTCTGCCATTTTTAGTTTTAAAGACGGATCGAAGTGAATCTGATAATAATACTCTTACCCCATTTTCATACTTCACATTTTGAATACATCTTCCAGATGGAATATAATATTTTGCAGTTGTAAATTTTACTCTTGAATTATAACCGACTTCTTTCGTATTTTGAACAAGGCCTTTACCATAAGACAACTGACCAATTACAACTCCCCTATCTAAATCTTGCATAGAACCACTAACAATCTCTGAAGCAGAAGCTGAATGTTTATTAATTAATACAGCTAATGGAATAACATCGTCTATAGGTGGAGCTTGTGTCTTATAAGTAGCATTATATTGTTTTTCTTTACCTCTGGTGCTTGCAATCAACACACCTGCAGGAACAAAGGTGTTACACACCTGAACTGCTTCTCCTAATAATCCTCCACCATTCTCCCGTAAATCCAAAACTATAGATTTCAATCCGGGATTTTCAGATTTAAGTTTGCGTACAGCAGCCTGAACATTGGCCCCGGCACTTTCAGTAAATGTGGTAAGAATAAGGTAGCCCGTTGATTCATCAATCATTCCTGAATATGGAACATTAGGTATATTTACTTCATCCCTTACAAGTTTAAGTGTTTGCTTGTCATTTGTTCCCGGTCGACGGATCGTTATATTAACCTCACTTTTAGGAATACCTCTCATAATCTGATACAAGTCCTCAGCTTGCTTCCCTTTTGCATCTTCACCATTTACTGCAATGACCTGATCTCCAATTTTTAAACCTGCTTTAAATGCCGGGTAATCTTTATAAACCTCAGTGATTACAACATAGTCCCCCATTTTACGAGCTTTAGCACCAATACCATTGTACTTTCCTTCTGTTGTTAACCTGTATTCTTCCACCTGAGCTTCAGAATAAAAATTAGTAAATGGATCTAATGCTGCTAACATCGCATCAATTCCAACTTTCATTAGCTTGGATGGATTTGTACCATCAACATAATTTTCATTTACTTCTTTATAGACATTTGAGAAAATCTCAATGTTCTTAATAATTTCAAAGTATTTATCTTGATAAGTAAAGGCGCTGAATGTAATCACCAGAACCAGAATGCCAAGAATTTTGTAATAATGTTTTTTCATGAGAATCAATATAAGAATAGCATACAAACGAAAACAAGTTTTTGTTTAGTGTTGCATTGTTACCATTGCGTTAAAACAAAACTGCCTGAACAATACAATAAATTGTTCAGGCAGTAAATATATCTAAAATAATATTTTATCTCCAGATTGGAACGAATTCTGTACGACGGTTCAATTTTCTACCCGCTGCATTAGCATTATCGCCAATAGGTCTTGTTTCACCATAACCTGTACCTGTTAATCTTGAACTTGCAATTCCTTTTTTCACAAGATAATCAACACAAGCTTTAGCTCTTTTATCAGAAAGACTTTGATTCATTTTAACATCTCCCTGATTATCAGTATGTCCTTCAACCGCAAGATTCATTTCAGGATATCTGCCGAGAACGCTAACCACTTCATCCAGATTACCATAAGAAGATTTTGTGATTGTCGCGGTTCCTGGGTCAAATTGAACTGCACGCATAGCTACGTCAAGAATTTTCTTGTCCTCAACCTTAATTTCAGGACAACCTCCATTAGAAGCTACACCAGGAGTATTTGGACATTTGTCTTTATCATCAGTAATACCATCCTTATCTGTATCAACAGCAAGCGGGCAACCATTATTACTTGCAGGACCAGCTACATCAGGACATTTATCATCAGAATCGCTAACGCCATCTTTATCTTTATCAGGACAACCACCAGTATTGGCCGGACCTGCCTGATCAGGACACTTGTCACTTGCATCAGCTAAACCGTCGCGATCTCTATCCGGACAGCCACCTAAAGTTGCTAAACCAGCAACATCAGGGCATTTATCATCAGCATCAGCTACACCATCTCTATCTCTGTCAGGGCAACCTTTTACGGTTCCTGCAACTGTTGGACACATGTCATCTACATCATAAACACCGTCCTTATCAGAGTCAGCCGGGCAGCCCATATTTTCAGCAACACCTGCTAAAGTAGGGCATTTATCATTGTTATCAGAAATTCCATCATTGTCAGTATCAGGACAACCTTCGAATTGTTTTAGACCAAACACATCAGGACAAAGATCTTTTTTATCTGAGATACCATCCTTATCCATATCCTTTTCAAGACCACAAAGACAAGCTCTGATTCCAGCAGCATGCTGCCAATTGTCATAGCCTTCCTTAAATGCTAATCTATAATCAGTCTGAGCATTTAATGAAATATACTCATTGAGTTTAAAATCAAGGCCCAAACCGACAGGTGCCTGAGCATAAAATTTATCCCAATCTTCTAAAGCACCACCAATTCCTAAATAGACATATGGAGATATTCTTTTAGATGCTAGCAAATTCGCTTTAGCAAGAAGATCGATTCCGGAATAATTCAACTTTTTTGAATATCCCGTAACATTATCCGAAGTGTCAAGCCTTGGGAAATTGGCTGCACCAATTCTTACAGGAAGATTCACAGAAAACCAATTGTTAAGTTGACGAGTATATCCTATTTCAACTGCATTATTCAAATCTGTGAATAATTTTTTGTTGTCTCTGTTAGGAGCCTGATAATTAATCCAGGCTGCCCTAAGAGTTAGACTGTGGGTTGGCAGGTCTTGTGCTACAATACCTGAAACCAAGAAAGTGATTAATAAAATGGTTAGTAAGCTGTTTTTCATACTTAATAGATTTTTTTTAAAAAGTTTGTTAATTAGGTCTATTTTGAGACGGATTGTAAAGCAAAAGTAACCTTCTAGACTGAAAATTATGAATTTATACATAAATATTTTTTCAAGTATTAGAGTTACCGCGGATTAAAAATTAATTATTAATATTGCAAAAATTAATAATATGTATTTAAT
>JABFRV010000160.1 GCA_013140975.1 Saprospiraceae bacterium | reverse complement strand
CAATTGAAAAAAGTAAAAATGAATGAGTCCGATCTGCAAAAACTGACTGAATATGAACGACTGGACGATGAATTAAAATCTTCTGCTTTAGCTAAACTGAACAAAGAATTAGCGCAGATTAAGAACCAACTAATCGAATGCGCTAAACAAAAAAAATCTCCGGAGCTTGATGCAAAAGTAACAAAACTTAAAAAACGCAACAATCAGCTGCAAGAGAAAAAAAGAAAATATGAAGATTTAAAAAACAAATATGAGCATTTAAAAAATTTATATCAGTCATGGGTAGTTTCCGGAAGATTGGAAGAATTAAAAAGCCTGGCGTATAATCCTCCTGATTTTTCAGATCCGAAAGAATTATTACCGTATTTAAAAAAATATGGAGCTTATACCGGAATGAATAAATTCTTGTTTAACATAAAGGAGTTAAGTATAGGAACAGCTTATCCTGTCTATACACCATTGACATTAAATGGTACACAGGTTTTTGGAGGTAATCTTGAATGGAATCCGGGTTTGTTTTTTATGGCAGTTTGCGCAGGTAAAGTACATTCTTCTGTTGCTTTAGGTGTAGATACTTTATCAGCACAGTTTTCTCAGAAAGTAGTAGGAACGAGATTGGGTTTCGGAAAAATTTACGGCTCCTATCTTTCATTCAACGTTGTACGTTTTTGGGATAAAGACAGTTCTATAGTTTCTCCCTTGGAACAAGAATTATATCCGGAACAATCCTGGACTGCGTCAACAGATTTTAATATAAATTTGGGAAAGAGAAAATGGTTTCAGATCAGTGGTGAAATAGCTGGTCTATTTGCGAATCAAAACAATTATGATACTTCAGCCTTTCCAAGCGCAAGTCTAAGTACAAGTATAGCCAATGAATTAAAAAATATTTCCAGTTTACAACCCAATCGATCCAGTAGTTTTGATATGGCTTATAATGGACAAGCAGGATTTCATATATTACGTGATAATACCCACATTGAATATGAAAGGCAATTTGTAGGTCCTGGTTTTATTCATCCGGGAGTGTTTGGATTGCCAAACGATCTTCAGAAAAATAAATACAGTATAAAGCAAGAATTCTTGAATGATAGGACAAGTCTATCTTTATATCTAACAGATGACACCGACAATTTTTCTGATGCCAAATCTTATCGCTCTGATAGAAATGAGTTAGGAATGGAATGGCGATGGAATTCTGGTAAGCTACCAGAATTAAATCTCAGATTGGCTCAATCAAAAATTAAAAATCAATTCTATTTTTTTAATACAACTATCGCCCAATTAGGATTAAGTAAGCCGTGGAATTTATCCGGAAAATGGTCGATGCATTCTGCTTTTCAAAGTTTATATTACAATACAAGCACGGATAGCGTCAATCAAAAAATCAATACAGTTTATTTATTTGCTCAACAATCTTTAAATATGCCGGGATCGTTTCAACTTCAATTAAGCGGGCAATGGTCCAATAATTCGGTTGCAGGGATTAGTAGAAATATTACAGGTGGACAGATTAATATATCGAAATCGTTTTTTAAGAAAATCAGAATGGGCGCCGGAGTGTCTTATACATCACAAGATGATATTAATCGATTTTCAATTCAAGCACAAGTACAGGGCCAAATTATTAAGAATATGGAATTGTATGGCAAGTATAATCGTAATCAATTTTCAGAATATCCCAATTATATAGGTAATTATCAGGAAAATTGGTTGCAGGCTGGAATGAAGTATAGTTGGTAATGGCAATAAAAAATATTGCAAATAACAATGATATGCTTTATTTTCACGGTTCAATTGAATGAAAAAGAATTTCGTATTCTTCATACTATTTTTTTTAAATTACTACTCTGGTAAAGGGCAGACGCCTGGAAATAATTTTGGTTATAAAGCTATTCCTTATCCCGGAGGTATTCCGGTTCTTACAATTCTTTGGCAGTTTTCTGATACAGAAAAATTTCCAGCAGATTATGAATCGAGATATGCTCAATTGGTTTTTGGCGAGAACAATAATTTTATTGTTGCACCGAGCCTTGGCGGAAAGTTCGGATTTTACAATCAGATTAGTAATGGGCACTTAAATTTTTTAAATGCAGGAATTATAGGACCCATTATTGTAAAAGACATTCCAGGCACAACATATGATGAAAGTAAAGTGACAGATTTTGGACTTTCATATGCAGAACATTTTAGATTGGCATCACTGGAAGCTGAAGCTGCTGGTTTTGATTTCAGAATTTTTGATAAGAATGGAAATGGTATAATTAATGCTGATGAATTAGTTGTAAATATTATTCATTCTGAAAGATACGCTCATGAATATAACACAACTACCGATTTTCGTTGGGTGCCACCTTCCGGAATTTCAGACTCTATCCCTTACTATAATGAGTCAGGTTACACATTTTCGAAATTATTAGGTTATGTCTATCAGGCATCCCAGCCAGCTCCGAAAGGAACTGTGCCTTTGAATTTTTGGTGGAGCCCTTTAACAGGTGATAATTATAGTACATTAGATATCCGTCCTGCAATCTATGATAGTGTAGGAATTCATGGATTTGTATTTGAAAACTCATTGAATAAACCACCAAATACTGTTGGAATTTTTACATGGTATAATTCAGAACGCAAGGATTACTTATTAAATTCAATTCATAATATTGATACAGGAGCTGCTGCATTAAAAGCTATGGGATATAGTTTTGTAAGATCAGAAGGATTTATTTTAGATCCTTCATTGCCAAAACCTAATAATACAGTTGCACTTTATTTTTGGAAAGGAAATGGAAGTATTGGTGGTGCGCAAAATGTTGGTATTAATTTTAATTCTGCAAGTGGTTTACAGATTCAAAGCAGATCCGTAAGTGTTGCTCAGGATTGCATCCATAATTTATCAGTGTTGGGGCATGAAATGATACATCATGGTGGAGGAATAGATATTTATGGAGCCAGAGGCGCAAAAAATTTTCGTTATTCATTAATGAGTTCCTTGCAAAGCGGAGTCCGTTTATCACACCCCGATCCTATGAACAAGATAATGGCTGGTTGGATAGAACCAATTGTAAATACAATCGGAACTAAAGATACCTTTGAAATTCTTGGTACTGAAACCTCTCAAAACTCTAAAGGAAAAGCGTATATTTTTTATGATTCTTTAAAAGGCAATAAGGAGTTTTTTATTCTTGAATATCGTTACCGAAACTCGTTGAGAAATGATACTACTCTTGTCCCATTTTATAATAATTGGGATCTTGAAATTGACAATAGATGGTTTAAAACCAGTTCCAGCGGAGTTGTTCTGTTTGATACTAAGAGCCAAACTCAAAGAAATGAAAAAACAGAAGGATTTATTTTCAAGAATTCGAATCCACCACCAAATGGAACAATTCCATTGTATAGCTGGTATAGTTGTAAAAATATTGATGGTATTACCACAACTGATCCAGAGTGGTCAGGAAAACCGGGAGATGTAAAAGCACCAGATTACAAATTCAAAGAAATTTTAGGGTTTGTTTATGATCCTACATTACCTCAACCTCCTAATACGATTCCTTTGTATTCCTGGTTTAGTTCTAAGCGTAATGATCATTTTATTAGTGCCGACAAAAACTGGACCGGAACTCCAGGTTTATACTCAACAATCATTCCTGATTATGTTTGTATAAGATTGGAAGGCTATATTGTCGCGGGTTCATTTTTTAATTATGATGGTTCAGCATTTAACAACTTGAATGGAATACCCGATATCGGACTTGCAATATGGTATGTTCACATTGGGGAAAATGGTTTTCCTCTCGTTTTGCCTGCACGCGATCCGGATGGAAACCCAATGCCGGGTGAAGTAGATGCCGCAGTTTATATTTATCCGGTGAATCGTAGATATGGATTTTCTCAAAATTTATTCAAGAAGAATAATGGACCTATAACTGTATCTTGGCCTGATGGTAGCGTAAGTGGGTTAGTGATAGAAATATTAACTACAAATTTAACATTACCAGTCTTAAAATTCAGAACCAAATAAAATTTCATTTATGAAATATAAAGAAGAGTATACACCTTTCAATTTCATTGTGTTTCTAATTTCATTGTTATAAAATTAGTTATGTTTTTTTAGCAATTACTCATCTCTCAACTGCAACTTCTTATTAAAACTAACAAATCTCACACCTTTTATTTGTCTTGCAAAGACGACCATTTCTAAGGGAGAGATTTTTTGGGTATCATAGGTGAAGAGATAAAAGTTCATGTATTCACTGATTCGGGATTTCATTGTGAAATTGTATGGTTGAAATATTTTTTCAAGAGTAGCTGCCTGGATTGTGCTATCCATGTCAATTTGAAGCTCATCCTTAATTATATCTTTGGAATTGAATTCTTTTTCTTTCATCGCCAGAATCCATTTTGATTGATTCGCAAGATCTGATAAGTCGGTATGAATAGATTCTAAATCCTGCGGCAGGGTAGAATTAGATTCTATTCTTTGAAAAAGACTATCTTGCTTGTAAAATGAAATTGTTGAAACCGGGAGATCCGGAATGTTTTTCATAAATCTGGTTCTTGATTCAGGCCATTGAACTTTATTTATTTTTCGGGTAATACTTTCTAACTGTTCTTCGGAAAGTTTAGAATGAAAAAGCCCAATTTTATTCATGTTAAGTTTAGATTCCAGAATACTTAAGCCATCACTGTAAATGGTGATTTTATATACAGGACATTTACCAAAACAAGAAGACTTGTTGAGGGACAAGAGCTTGCGAGCGACGACAGGTTTATCTAGCTCAGGCTTAATATGTTTATTACAATTCATAAAGAAGATAAAGAAGAAAATAGAACAAGGAAAAAGAAATTTTGATGTTGAATAGCTCATGAACTAAATTTAATACAAACTTAATATTTTTTTTTGATTGGTAAGATATTCTCTAAATAGACAGGAAGCTTACAGGTTCGTTTAATGAGATAGAAAAGAATTTTATTCTATTTCAATATTGAGTAAAATTCTTTTCCATTTCCAGAATTTACATGTTTAATTGAAAGCTTAAAAAACTGTTTTTTTACATGTAGATCAAAGTGGGCGAATAATCAACTCTACACCTTCTTTAAAGTTATTTACATCTTCTTCAGGGACGTATAATCTGGAACCTGTGTTAAGATTATTAGCAGGAGCTCCAAGTGCTTTAAACAACTTGCTTATTGTACGTGCTCTATTCAGGTTAAATTCATCTGTGAAAGTACCCGATTCAGAATAAACGACTATGTCTATATCGTTTTGTTTAATGTTGTTTAAGGCATTTAAAATTCGCATTATAAGCCTTGAGCCTTCTTCGTTTAAAGCTAGAGTTTCATTGAGGAAAACAAAAGTTTGCGGAACAACAATGACGGCTGAATTATCTTCCTTTCGGACTGACATACCCGGCCATTCATTCTCTGATATTATTTTTTGAATTTTTATAATTGTCTCATCAGTTATCGCAGAAGGTTTTGCATAAAGTATTTTTTCTTCTGAATTTGCTGTATTGTTTGTTTCTGCTTGGTTAATATCTTTTTTAGGGTCTTTACCAGTTATAGCAATTGTCTCTGTTTCGGATATTGGTTTAGTCGAGACGGTATTTTTCTTTGTTTTTCCGGTTTTAGTGTTAGAAGCAGAGATTAATTCTTGATTTTTTGCATTCAATAATATTACTTGTTGCACAAGATTCGCATTTTCTTTGCGTATCGAATCATTCCTTGAATTAACTTCTAAAACTACCTGTTCAGATTTCTTCAGGGACTCTTCTTTTGATGATTTGAAAGAATTTAATGTTGAATTGGCAGTACTTAATTCAGTTTCCAATTCTAAAATTCTGGAGTTCTTAATTATAAGACTATCTGTAAGATTTTGCTTTTTATTTTTTGATTTCGATTTGCTTGCCTTTTTGCTCAGTTCTAAAATTTGATTATTCTGGCTTTCCAATGTTTTATCAAGATCTTCTATTTTTTTATTAAGATTTACTATTTCTTCATCCTTCGTTTTATTTGCTTTAGAGATTTCTGCTGATTCAGAAGTCAGAATTTTAATTTTTTCTTCTAAAGTGACAAT
>JABFRV010000152.1 GCA_013140975.1 Saprospiraceae bacterium | reverse complement strand
GATTTTTCAATATTTAAAAGTCTAATAATTAATTACATACACATAATTTTAATTTTTAATATTTATATTTTGAAATATTAACATTTACCTTACTAAAAACTTCTTGCAAAATAGCCTTATTGGAATACCTTTGCGCCGCTAAAATTATTTCTTAACCTTTTAAAAATATCCAAAATGTTGGACGAAAAAAACGAATTACAAGACAACACCCCGCAAGTTTATACTGACGGTGGAGATTCTATTCAGTCTTCAAAAGACCTTTCTGCAATTGAAACGAAAATAAAACCGAATGATTTGGTCGAAGAAGTTGCCTTGGAAACGCTCGTTGAAGCCGATGATTATTCCGGTCCACACGACGAATTTGACTGGACAATTACCAAAAAGAACACCATTAACTATGCTCCTGAAGTTTCAGAAAAGATGCTTAAGGAGTTTGATGCCACCCTTTCCTCAATTAATGAAGGACAAATTATTCACGGTACTGTAGCCAGTATATCCGGTGGAGACGTAATATTTGATATTCGATACAAATCAGATGGGTTAATACCTGCATCTGAATTTAGAGATCAAGACCTGAAGCCCGGAGATAAAATTGAAATTTATGTTGAGCGTACAGAAGATGAAAAAGGACATCTCGTTCTTTCCAGAAAAAAAGCGAAACTTCTACGGGCCTGGGAAAATCTTGTAGACTCTTTTAAGAATGGTACTATTATTAAGGGTAGTGTAATTTCCAAAACCAAAGGTGGACTTATCGTTGACTGTAATGGTCTTGAAACATTCTTACCGGGATCTCAAATAGATATTAAGCCTATTATCGACTATGATGCATACGTAGGAAAAGTAATGGAATTCAAAGTTGTTAAAATCAACGAGAATATTAAGAATGCAGTAGTTTCTCATAAGGCTCTAATTGAAGGAGATCTTCAGGAACAAAGAGAACTTATTATCCAGGGACTTGAAAAAGGTCAGGTACTTGAAGGAACGATTAAGAATATTACTGACTTCGGAGCATTCCTTGATTTAGGAGGAGTTGATGGTTTATTATATATCACAGATATTTCTTGGGGAAGAATCAATCATCCATCTGAAGTATTGGAAAGAAATCAAAAGATCAATGTTGTTGTTCTTGATTTTGATGATAATAAGAAACGAATTTCCTTAGGTCTAAAGCAATTACAACCACATCCTTGGGAGGTTTTACCAGCAGAGCTTGTTGAAGGTGCGACTGTTAAAGGAAAAATCGTTAACATTGAAGATTACGGTGCATTCCTTGAAGTGAGCCCGGGTATTGAAGGTCTTATTCACGTTTCAGAAATCAACTGGAATAATCAACCAATACACGCAAAAGAATTTTTCTTCCTTGGTCAGGAATTGGAAGCAAAAGTTGTAACAATAGATAAGGCTGAAAGAAAAATGTCATTGAGTCTAAAATTATTAACTGAAGATCCATGGCAATCCGTTCAAAGTAAATTCTCAGTAGGTACAAAGCATACAGGAATTGTTAAAAACCTCACTCTATATGGAGTATTTATAGAGTTGTCTGAAGGAATTGGAGGAATGATTCACATCTCAGATCTTTCATGGACAAAACGATTTAACCATCCTGCTGAATTCACAAAAGTTGGCCAATCTTTGGATGTAATCGTCCTTGATATAGATATGCCTAATCGAAAGTTGTCTTTAGGACATAAGCAATTAGAAGAAAATCCTTGGGATACTTTTGAAACTGTTTTCCCTGAAGGATCATATCACACTGCAACTGTTATCAAAAAAGATGACAAGGGATTTATTGTACAGTTACCTTATGGTTTAGAGGCTTTTGGTCCTATGCGTCATATGAAGAAGGAGAATAACCAGAACCCTTCAATAGAGGAAGCACTGACTGTAAAGGTTATTGAATTTAACAGAGACGAAAAGAAAATCTTAGTTTCTCATACAAGATATCTTGAAGATATTAAGAGAGAAGCTGATGATAATATCAGAAAAGAAAAGGATGACGAGCGTCAACAAACTAAGAAAACAATTGAAAAAACACAAAGTAAGATAGAGATTACCACATTGGGTGAAATCGAAGGCTTTAGTGCTTTAAAAGATCAATTGACTTCAGCAGAAGAAGCAAGGAAAGAGGCTGCTCCGGCACCTCCTCCTCCAGTAGCTCCAACTCCGGAACCAGTTGTTGAGACAGTCATTGAAAAAACTTCGGAACCAATTCAAATGGAAGAAGTAAAACCTGAACCAGTTGTCGAAAACTCTTCTCCTGTTGAAGAAGTTGTAATTGAGGAAATAAAACAAACTCCTTCAGCAGATTCTACTGGAAAGAAAGATGACCTTAAGATTATTGAAGGTATCGGTCCTAAAATAGCTGAATTATTGAATGCTGACGGAATTCATACATTTAGAGAGCTTTCAGAGGCAAGTGTTGATAGAATTAAGGCGATTCTTGACAATGCGGGTTCTAGATATAAAATGCATGATCCAACTACCTGGCCTCAACAGGCTGGCTTGGCGGCTGATGGAAAAATGGATGAATTAAAGGTTTTACAGGAAAATCTTAAAGGCGGTAAGGCTTAATTTCAAACATTAATTCGACAAGTTAATATATAGTAGTGCTCCAGCAATTCTAATGCTGGAGCATTTTTGTTTAACCTTTTAAAATAAAAGGTTAAACAAAAACTCTTGAACTTTGTCTTTGATAGGCTCCATATGGAAAAAACAAAAGCAAAAGTGATAATTATCGGATCAGGCATTGCCGGTCTGGCAGCATCAATTGATCTTGCTCTAAATGGCTTTCAAGTTGAAGTATTTGAAAAAAATGAATCATTTGGAGGAAGAGGCAGAATGTTTTCCCATGAAGGATTTAAATTCGACATGGGTCCTAGCTGGTATTGGATGCCAGATATTTTCGAAGATTTTTTTAAAAAACATAATTCTTCAACTAAAGAATATTTCGAATTAAAACGGCTTAGTCCATCGTATAGAATTTTCTTTAAGGATGAAATTTTAGATGCTCCTTCAGAATTAGAAAGTACCTTTTCTGTATTTGAGCAAAAAGAAAGAAACTCATCGCACTGGTTAAAGAAATTTCTGGCAGATGCTAAGTATAAGTATGAAGTTGGAATGAAGGAATTTGTGAGAAAGCCTTCACTTCATATTTTTGAATATGTTGATATACGATTATTGAAACAAGCTTTAAGATTAGATCTAACAAATTCGATTCAATCAGTCATACACAGAAATATTAAGAATGAAAAATTAAGAACCTGGCTAAAATTTCCTGTTTTATTTTTAGGCGCAAAGCCGGAACATACACCAGCTCTGTATAGTCTAATGAATTATGCAGATTTTGAATTGGGAACATGGTATCCAAAGGGAGGAATGTTTCAGTTATTTCATGCAATGTATCAGCTGGCAGTTAAGAATGGAGTCAAGTTTAATTTTAATTCACCAATTCGTAATATTAATGTTGAAAGGAAAAAAGCAGTATCAATTACTGTCGATTCCAGACAGGTGAAAGGAGATTATATCATCTCTGCGGCAGATTATCAACATACCGAGAATGTATTATTGGAAAAAGAAAATAGACAATATTCTGAAGCGTATTGGGAAAAAAGATCTATGGCTCCATCATCCGTAATATTTTATCTCGGAGTGAATAAAAAACTAGAAGGCTTATTACATCATAATCTTTTTTTTGATGCTGATTTTGACCAGCATTCAAGTGAAATTTATGATACAAAAACATGGCCAAAAGAACCTTTATTTTATGTAAGCGTACCCAGTAAAACAGATACTACAGTTGCTCCTGAAGGTAGCGAGAACGTATTTGTTTTGATTCCTATTGCACCAGGAATTCAAGATTCTGAAGAAAAGAGAGAAGAATTATTTAAGCTTATTAAAAAAAGAATTGAAAAGCAATGCAACACTACTTTGGACGAACATATTGTTTTTAAAAAATCCTATGCAATGGATAACTTTATCGAAGATTATAATTCGTTCAAAGGTAATGCATATGGATTATCCAATGTTCTTAGCCAAACAGCATTTCTAAAACCAAGAATTCGAAGTAAAAAGGTATCCAATTTATTTTTCGCGGGTCAGCTAACCCATCCGGGTCCTGGTCTTCCACCTTCTTTGATATCAGGAGAAATAGCTTCTTCATTAATTCAAAAAGATTATTCTAAATGAATCAAATGAATTTTTACAATAAGACCTGTGATGAAATGAGTGTTGTTCTTACACATCGTTACAGTACTTCATTTTCTTTAGGCATAAAATTATTTGATAAAAAACTTAGAAATCCAATATGTTCTGTCTATGGGTTTGTAAGATTGGCAGATGAAATTGTAGACACTTTTCACCACATCGACCAGGCAAAATATTTAGAACGAATTAAGAATGAAACCAAAGAAGCTATTGAAAAAGGTTTCAGTCTGAATACAGTTTTACATTCATTCGCACAGACGGTACGAGAATATAACATTGAATGGAATCTTATTGAATCATTTTTGCATAGTATGGAGATGGATCTACATTTCAAAACTTTCAATGAAGAAGAATATAAGAAGTATATTTATGGATCAGCAGAAGTAGTTGGATTATTTTGTCTAAAGATATTTTGCAAGAATGAGAAAGTAAATTATAATGATCTTGCTCCTTATGCAATGAAGTTAGGTTCAGCATTTCAGAAAATTAATTTCTTACGGGATATTAAATCAGATTATAAAGAAAGAGGAAGAATATATTTTCCTGGATTAAATTTGGATGAGTTTGCGATTGATAAGAAAATACAAATTGAATCAGACATCGAAAAAGATTTCCAGGATGGTTTGAAAGGAATTACAAGCTTGCCAAATAATTGTAAATCCGGTGTAAAACTGGCCTATCGCTATTATTATGCTTTGTTTAATAAAATCAAGAAAGTATCGCCTCAAGAATTATTAGCAGGAAGAATTAGAATTGTGAATGCGCGAAAGTTTTATATTCTATGTAAAGAAATGCTTAGAATTTCTTAGTTATTTTTAGCTGTTGATGAAGACGAAGAATTATTTATCTCTTTTTTTATTTACAATTCTTGGTATTTTGTTATTATGGATTATAAATCATTCCATAGAAACTGCGGACTTCCAGAAAGATGTTTTTTCGATCAGAGAAATTTCAGTATTTGAAACAAACTATTTATATTTTATACACCATGTTTTATGTTTCTTTCCAGTATTATTACTAAGTGTTAGTAATCTATTTTTTCCTTCACGATTCCATTTTATAAGAGAGTGGATAAAACCAATAGTGCTTGGTTCAATAATATTTTGTAGCTGGGACATTGTTTTCACCGAATTAGGTATTTGGGCATTTAATAAAAAGTATGTTGTAGCCAATCGGTTATTAGGTTTTCCTATAGAAGAAATATTGTGGTTTCCGGTCATAGGATATTGTAGTTTATTTGTCCATGCTTTATTAACCAAAAAGGATTCGGGTAAAGTAAAGTTAATAGTAGGAAGGATTCTAATCGTTCTATTCAGCTTGTTAATGTTCATTCTAATTGCGCTTTATACTGATAGATTATATACTGCATTTACAGCCTGGTTTGTATTGGCAGTTATCGCCCTCTTCTTGGTAACAAAAAAGGAGCAGGAATTAAATAAAATTTCAACTTCATTCATCGTAATTTTAGCGCCCATGATACTTGCTGATGGATTATTAACCGGACTATTTTCCATGGAGCCGGTGGTTCTTTATAATCCAATGGAATTTTCAGAAATAAGGCTTTTAAGTATTCCGATAGAAGACTTTGCATTTGGATATGCATTTCTGTCAGTTATTGTTTGGTTAAAGACCCTTATAAATAATTGACATACAAATTATTACATATAACAAAAATAAAATTTGTTATTTAAATGTAAAAATTAAAATTGGTATTCATCCCCGGATGTATCTTTGCAATCCCTTTGCGAGGGGTATGTGAGGAATTTGATTTAATAGTATGTTTTTTTAGTGCTATAAAATGAGTTCAAAGTTCATTGAAATAATGGGAAAAAGGAAAGAAAGGAAAGAGGAATAATTGATACTATTTAGAGATAAATAGAATTAATAAAGAATCGAGTAGAATTGAAGGAAACGAGATGCTAGAAAAGAACT
>JABFRV010000172.1 GCA_013140975.1 Saprospiraceae bacterium | reverse complement strand
ATGCAATTTATTAATGATTAAAGCACACTTATTACGTTCATCAGTATATTCATGATTGTATAGAAGATCTTGATAAAAATTGGCTTTATCGAAAATATTTAGCTTCCAGTAAAAATCTGCGACTTGTTTATAAAAATAATATTTATAAGTGCTATCATAGGTAGAATCTAAATTGTTTTCGACCAATTGTATCAATTTATCTCCTTCTTCAAATTGATTAGAATGGTAGTAATATTCAATTAAGTAAGAATTCTGTAGTAAACCATTATTTTTATCATTTAGAGAATTAAAGATCCTTTTACTTGTCATTAAAGGTTTATAAGAAAGATGATAATTGCTATTTTTAATACAGCTATTAGCAAAGTGTAAAAGAATTCTACCATAAATAGAACCGGTATCTAAATTGTGCTTTTCGGATAACAAGATAGCCGAATCTAAAATTTCATATTCACTTTTATAATTCACTTGATTTTCATATATTCTACCTTTAATATAAAGGCCTTTTATACATTGCCTTATATTTGCTTTAGGTGATTGTTCTATTAATTTAAGTCCTACATCTACTACGTTCATAGCCTTATTCATATCATCATCATATTTGCACATATTAAATGCTGAATCCAAAATAAATTCAATTTTTTGTTCATTAGAATCTATTACTTGTTGGCTGAATAGAAATGTTGAGAATGGCAATATTGAATAGAATATTATATATTTCATAAAATACATAAATTTGTTATAAACTGCAAATTCAAAATTACTAATAAATTCAATATCAATATGCTCAAATTGATCCAAGATTAGCTTAAACGCATCTTTTCAAAGAATTTATAGTTATTCATTAATTAATACATTAAAAGATAGTTATCAGATATATTGATCGCAACATTCATATATAGTAAAAATATAATATGTAAATTACAGATAAAGAACATATTGAATTATTTTCATACGTTACTTTTATTTGCAATTTAAGTGCTTGATTCTCTTTTGAAGCATTAGATAGTTGATAACATATAGTATGTTTTCGAATTTATTTCTGAGAAATCTATCTTGTAAGAGAATTTAACTTAATTGGTTAAAATTGAGTAATAGTATCTGGTATTCTTTGAGTATAAATATTTTTAAATATATGTTAAGAATTGAAATAATATTTTATCTTTGATTGTTTTTAATCCTATTTCAAATGAAGACTTTAAGTAGTACCTTTTTTAAAGCTCATGACTTTATATTTGTTATCAGTATTATTTTTATTTGTTGTAATCCAACTTATGATCATCCTTCTGATGGAAAAGTTCTCCCTATCAATTGTATTCCGCAGGAGCAAAGCTTATGGTGTTGGGCTGCTTGCACAGAAATGGTAATCAAACATATAGATCCTTCTAATAATATTACTCAATGTGATCAGGCTTATAGAAGCATGCCGCAAAATGCTTGTTGCACAACGAATCCATGTTGTTACAGACAGATGGATAGTGAATGTAATCATACAAATTGGCCTATTTTTGATCAATATGGATTTAGTTGTAAAGACACTTATACACATTCTGATTTTCTTTCCTGGAAGAAAATGTTGCTACAAATTGACAACGACAAGCCAATGTGCTTAACCTATAATTTTCATGGTGCTGGTGCCCATATGATAGTCATGAGTGGATATAAAATAGTTGATGGGGATTTAGAGTTGTATTTAATTGATCCTTATTCAAGTTATAATGACAATCAAGTCAACCCAGTAGAAATAAGGTTTGTACCGCTTGAATTTGTTAGAAGTGATTATAGACACGAATTAGGACGATGTTACTATGATATATATAGAAATAATTCAAGTTTACAAAATTAAATTGCTAGTATTATGGAGAAAGGAATAATTGAAAACAATAACGACAATCGTATAATTCCTATACTATTAATAGTTATTCTTGTAATTTTTGCTTTTTTACCATTATATAAATCTTTTGATCAAGATAAAGAATTTCTTACAAATGATAATCTTATGAAAGCCAAAAGTACTTTTAAGAGGTTAATTGATAGTAGTAATTATAAGCAATTAGGATTTACAAGTGAAAAGCAGATTGACTCCTTGGTAATTGGGACAAAATATGTCAAGTATTTTATTGAAGTTGAAAAGATTATTAATTATAATGGAACTGACTCTATTCCTTTATTGCTAAGTCGAGAAAGTTCTGTTGAAGTTTCTTTGCTGGACAAAACAAATAAAATTGTTAATGCCATTGAATTCAAAAAAGATAAACAGGGGAAATGGAAGGCTGCTGGATATGGTTCCTCATCTCTATTTAATGCAATGCGTTTTGATACAACATATAAAAATAAAGGGGAGATATTTCTTGTTGATGTTCCTGCTATGAATAAGGGTTTTTATATTTACAGAGATACTACTTCTAAGAATTGGAAAGGAAGGTTATTCAACAGCGGTTATTTATTTATTGATGCTATTCCTCTTGACGAAACTCCAGACATATTGATTCTTAATGAGTTAAAAAAACAAGCTCAAAAAATCGACTTCAGATATCCGGGATAAGCTGGAGTTATGAATTATGAATGGTTAATTCATAACTTATAATTCATAGCTCATAATTCAGATAGACCTATCTTTGTGTCATAATCGAATCATGAATTATACAAAAATCAAAGAACAATTCTATCTGGATCCTGAAATTACATTTTTAAATTTTGGTTCTTTTGGAGCATGCCCAAAACCAATATTTAAAGAATATCAGCGATTGCAATTATTGATGGAAAGAGAACCCGTGCATTTCATTACCCGATTGGGAATGGAATTATGGGCGCAATCCAGAAAAGCATTATCGGAATATATCAATTGTAATTATGATGACGTCATTTATGTAACAAACCCATCATATGCGGTTAATATTGTAGCTAAGAGTTTTCCCTTGAAACAAGGAGATGAGATCTTAGCTACAAATATTGAGTACGGAGCTTGTGATAAAACCTGGGAGTATTATTGTGAAAAATCTGGTGCTAAGTATGTAAGGCAAGCCATTCAATTTCCTTTGGTTTCCAAAGAGCAATTTATTGCAGATTTTTTTGAAGGATGTAATGAAAGAACGAAGTTGATTTTCATAAGTCATATTACCAGTTCGACAGGATTAAGATTACCAGTAGAAGAAGTTTGTTTTGAAGCAAGGAAAAGAGGAATACTGTGTTTCGTTGATGGGGCTCATGCTCCGGGACAGATACCTATAGATATGCTAACTCTAAACCCGGATTTTTATACAGGTGCATGTCACAAGTGGATGATGACTCCAAAAGGATCTTCATTTCTTTATGTAAATAAGGCACATCAAATGCAATGCGAACCTTTAATCGTTTCGTGGGGATATAAAGCCTTGTTTCCTTCAGCTTCTGTATTTCAGGATTGGCATACCGTTCAAGGATCAAGAGATTATACTGCTTTTCTGACGATTCCGCAGTCTATTCAGTTTATGAAAGATAATGATTGGATATCAGTTGCAGCACGATGCAGAGCCCTTGTACAATCGAATGCAGTCAGATTTTTACGATTGTTAAACGCTAGACCATTGTGTCCAATCAGTGATGATTATTTAGTTCAATTGTATAGCACCCAAATACAAACTCATGAACCCGAGAAATTCTACATGCACTTATTCAATCATTACAAAATAGAAGTTCCGGTAATGCGTCAGGACGATAAAGTATTTATTCGTTATTCTGTTCAGGGTTTTAATGATCAGAATGATTTAGATCGATTATATGAAGCACTGGAATTGGAAATAAAAAGAGGAGAGTATTTAAAGCTATAAATGTAATCAAAGCTATAAATGAGATTAAAGCTATAAATGTGATTAAAGCTATAAATGCTATAAATGATTTTGATTGATAGCTTACCGCTTACCACTTATTGCTTACCACTTACCGCTTACTGCTTAACATTTTGAACTATTTTCGCCATATAAAATCCATCATAACCTGAAACACTTGGGAGAATAATTTTTTCATCTTCCAATTTCCAGTCCGGATTTTTTTGTAAAAAATTTTGCACCTGAAGTTGATTTTCAGAAGGCAGAATACTGCACGTACAATAAATTAATTTGCCTTCCGGTTTTACCATCCGACTATAAGATTGCAATATTTCAGATTGAGTAGATCTGACTCGATTCAAAAATTCTTCATTGAGCTTCCATTTGGTATCAGGATTTCGACGCAACACACCTAATCCGCTACAAGGAACATCAAGTAAAACACGATCTGCTTTTTTATCAAGTCGTTTGATCGTTTTGGTAGATTCAATTACTCTTGTTTCAATTATATGAATTCCATTTCTTCTGGCTCGCAATTTTAATTCATTGAGTTTCCATTCTTCTGTATCCAATGCGAGAACCTGTCCTTTATTTTGCATTAAAGATCCAAGATGAAGTGCTTTTCCTCCTGCACCAGCACACGCATCAATAACTTTCATGCCGGGTTCGACTTCGCAGAATCGAGCTACAAGTTGCGATGAGGCATCTTGTAATTCAAAAAATCCGGATTTAAATAAGTCTGTACCAAAAATGTTTCTCCGTACTTTAAGTATTAGAGCATCCGGGTGATCAGCAGATTCGAAACTCTCGATATTAAGATCTTTTAATTTCTGCTTTAATTTTTCTCTTGAAATTTTTATCGTATTAGCCCTTATAATAACCGGTGCCAATTGATTCAGTGCTTTTAATTCGATTTCCCACTGATCTTTTAATTCACTACTTCCTAATTGATCCAACCAGTCTGGAATAGATTCTCGAATATATCTGATTCCCTTGGCTTTGATAAATTTTTCTTGAATACCGGGTATATCAACTTTATAAATTTCAGGCCAATCTGGTAGTTCTATTTCTTTATCAATAAAATATGCAACTATGATACTCCACCAATCAGCCTTAGGTTCAGTCACAAAATGATAAAGTCTATAGAAACGTAAAATATCATAAACAGATTCTGCAATGAATCCTCTGTCTCTCGCTCCTAATACTTTATTCGTCTTGAATATTTTTTCAAGTACTCGATCGGAATATTGATTCTCTTCAAAAATCTGGTGAAGCGCATCAATAGTATGGAAAATTAAAACTTTGTGTAATATCATTTGTGAAGAAGTTCGTAGCGGGTAAAGTGTTTATAAAATTCATTTTTTCTTAGTACGGTACTAGGAAAATGATCATGATTCGGACTATCCGGGAAATGCTGAGATTCAAGACAAAGGAATGAATGTTTGCCGTATCTTCTTTTGCCTCTTCCAATTTCGAACTTGTCTTTCCAGTTGCAGGTATAAAACTGAAGTCCGGGTTGTGAAGTATAAATATTCATCTGTAAATTACTTTTTTGAGAATACACAGAAGCAACAGGAGAATTGAAATTTCGTTGCGATTTGAGAACAAAGTTGTAATCATATCCATCAAACTGTCTGATGAATAAATCATCTGTTGCAAAACCATGCATTATTTTTTTTGGGACTGAAAAGTCAAGAGATGAATTTTCAGTAGAAATAAATTTACCGGTTGGTATTCCTTCGTCAGTAATCTCAGTGATAGTATCTGAATCTATCCAAAGCTCATGATTATAAATCGTATCTTCCAAACTCAAATTAAAATAAAAGTGAGGTGCAATATTGATAATTGTATCGAGATCCGATTGAGCTGAATACTGCAAAAGAAGTTCGTTATTTCTGACCTCATAGGAGATTCTTGAAATAAGATTGCCGGGATAACCCTGATGTGAATCTGGATCATGCAACTGAAATTCGATCGATGTATCGGTATGATTAATTACGGTCCATATCTGGTTATGAAATGAGAGCCGCCCACCATGTAAATGATGATGACCCTTGTTAATGTCTAATTGATGCAATTTTCCATCAAGAACGAATTGACCATTTTTAATTCTGTTGGCATACCTTCCACAGATTGAACCAAAGTAGTTATTTTGTAAGCGATAGTCTTGAATATTATCGTAGCCACCTGTAATTTCAACCCAATCTTCGTTTGAACTTTTACATTCAAAAGAAATCAACCTGGCGCCCCAATCGCTCAGAATACAGCGAAGTGATTCAGAATGTATATTATATAACTTAGGTTGGAATATCGGAGTGATGCTCATATAATT
>JABFRV010000154.1 GCA_013140975.1 Saprospiraceae bacterium | reverse complement strand
CTGTAAACCCGTCAACCCCTCAACTGTCAACCCAAAAACTTATCAACTGTCAACCCGTCAACTCTCAACCGTCAGCCCGTCAACTGTAAACCCGTCAACCCGTCAACCCATCAACTGTCAACCCAAAAACAAGTCAACAATAACTACCTTTACATCATGAAACCTCTTGCTGAGCGAATGCGACCTAGAACACTTTCTGAAGTGATAGGACAAGAGCATCTTACATCAGAAGGAAAGATACTTTTTAATGCGATTCAGACAGGTCATCTTCCCTCATTAATTTTTTGGGGACCTCCCGGTGTTGGAAAGACAACCATTGCACAATTGCTAGGTACTGAACTAAAAAGAAAGGTATTTCAGTTATCTGCTATTTCTGCCGGAGTAAAAGATATTCGTGAAGTAATTCAACAGGCAGAAAATTCAAAATTTTTTAATTCCCTCGCTCCCATTCTTTTCATTGACGAGATACATCGCTTTAATAAATCGCAACAAGATGCATTGTTAGGAGCGATTGAGAAAGGAAGTTTTATTCTTATTGGTGCTACGACTGAGAATCCTTCTTTTGAAATCAACAACGCCTTACTCAGCAGAGCTCAGGTCCAGATATTGAATCCAATGACAGATGAAGCATTGGATAAAATACTTAAGCATGTTATTGCCAACGACGAAATATTTAAGAATAAGAAAATAGAAATAGAACAAACTGAATCTCTTTTTTATTATTCAGGTGGTGATGCACGAAAGCTATGTAATATCCTTGAAATTCTTGGATCTTCCAAAGAAGAAATAATTAAAATCAATAATGAAATAGTCAGTCAATTGATACAAAAGAATATTGATCAATATGACAAAGGAGGAGAATTACATTACGATATTATTTCTGCATTTATAAAATCCCTTAGAGGATCTGATCCGGATGCAGCATTGTATTGGATGGCAAGAATGATAGCAGGAGGTGAAGACCCTAATTTTATTACGCGCAGAATGGTTATACTTGCTGCAGAAGATATCGGGCTTGCTAATCCCAATGCTTTATTGATTGCTACAGCTGCACAACAATCGCTTGCGATGATTGGATGGCCGGAAGGAAGAATAATATTAAGCGAAGCTGTAATTTATCTTGCATGCTCCCCTAAATCAAATTCTGCATATCTCGCGATTGAAAAAGCCATTGAATCAGCCAGAATCAATAATCATTTACCGGTTCCACTTCATTTGAGAAATGCCCCTACCTCGCTTATGAAAAATTTAGGCTACGGAGAAAACTATAAATACGCACATGATTATGCCGGGAATGTTGTAGCGCAGGATTACCTCCCAGAAGAAATTAAGAATGAGAAATTTTATACACCCGGAAAAAATTCACAGGAGCAGAAATTAAGCGAATACATCAAACCAAAATCATAAGCTCTGTTATTCATTGCAATTTTCTACTTGCAATCACTTATTAATTTCACATCATTATGCATCATTGTCTGCAATTGCAATGGCAACCATCTACATTGAGTGGCTTCAAATTCAGCATTATTAGGACTTAACTGAATATCAGCATTAGATTGCGCTATAGACAATTCTTTCGATTTACCTGTACAGGATTTTCCTTTGGAGTCGCAATAAAGAATTCCCGCTTGCAAGGTTTTATCATACACAACAATAAATTGATCTTTATCTATGAAAACTGATTTAATTTGTTCATAAGGTGTTGTACTCGTATGATTATTCCATAAGATTTTTCCATCTGTTCCCAATCCGGCCAATAAAAAACCTCCTGACTTACCATATGAATCAGCAGCAATAACAATCTTATCATCTTTACTAATATCTGCAGACTTTATAACCAATTCATGACCTGTTTGATACGTATACGACCATTGAACATGGCCTGCTGCGTTGGTTTTAATAACAAATAGATCTGTCCGATTATTAACCAATAAACCGGATCCAAAATAATAAATATTTCCTTTCGAATCTTCAAGACATTTATGCAAGTTAAAATCGATAAATTTATCACGATCAACCAGAAATTTATACTTCTGAATAATAGCTCCGTCTTTCGTAACCCAGAGACTACTAGCCATTAAATATTTTTTCATTGTGCCACCATCAATGTAAGCTCCCTTTTGCTTAAAAGCAATAAGAAAATTATTATTGCGGAGACTGACAATATCAGCCAGTGCATCGATATGATCTGTGCGCTGTGTCCACTGAACCTTTCCTTCACGAGTCAACAAAGTAAAGTATGCATAGTAAGGAGTGGCAGCAAGATTCTTATTGACAACCAAATAATTTCCATTCGCATCCATTGAAGAGGCAGGTTCTTCAAATGCTTCAAGGGAATCTGATACAAGTCCCCAATTAAGTTTTAAATCAGAATCCATTCCAAGAACTAGAGCTTTTTTATCTGCCATACCATAACCTGAAGCAAGTACAAATCCCGAACTACTTGCAAGTTGATCCAACCTAAACATATCACTTTGATTTCCAACTGTTATAACTTTTACGCTTCCAGTTGAAGAGCCAAGATTCGCTATATAAGCATCTTTTTGACTTGTACCTTTTGATCTGTCAGCAAGCAGAGATGACTCACCGGAGATAAGAATTCCTTCAGCACTCTTGACAGCATCACAACTTATTCCTTTGGTTTCAATATGAGTTGCATTTTGAGAGCCAGAAGAACAACTAAAAATTAATATTACAATAAAGATATAAAATACCTTGCACATTCAAAACAAATTTATGCAAATATGAGAAATTTTTGTAATATTTTATAAATATAAAACTCGTTAAAATGAAACGAAATTATTATTCTCATAGCATTCGAAGTAAAGACAAATGAATATCATCTAGAGCTTGTATCGAGAATCTCCCACTAAATTGATAATACAGTTTTCGAATTAAGATCGGTTAGCTATACTTGCATAACAATCCTTTAAAAAATATTTTTTAATTTAACAAATATGTTATAAATTTGCATACTTACTATATTGCTTCTTTGAAGCAATATAGTATTAATATAAATGCTAAATTATTTGAAATGATTACTATTCATCCTCAATTTATTAAAGACACTGCTGGAAAAAACCTGGTTGTAATTCCGCAAAATGAATTCGATATTCTAATTGAAGAACTTGAAGAATTAGAAGAATTAGAAGATATTCGCCTTTATGACGAAGCTAAAAAAAATAATTCAGGAGAGCGAATTTTATTTTCAGACTATTTGAAAACCAGGGATCTAAAAAATGCCTAGTTATGTAGTTGTTCTATCTACTAATGCAAAAAAGCAATTAGACAAGCTATCAGATCCTATTGCAAAACCCATATTGGATTCCATTAACGAATTAAGCATTAATCCTAGGCCCATTGGCTGCATTAAACTTAGAGGTCGAGAAGGATACAGGATTAGATGTGGAAACTTTTGAATTATTTACGAAATTATTGACAAGGAACTTCTTATAGATGTTTTAACTATTGGAAACAGAAAAGATGTATATAAATAGAATAATTGCTAAAAGTAACTTCGAAATTTTGGATTAGAAAATCAGCAACTATATCGAATTTTGCTTCTCTCACAATACCTCATCAATATTCTTACAATTACTTCAGAGGCCTTTTGCATATCCTGAACAGATACCCATTCTTTACGGGAATGAATTGCTTGTTCGCCGGCAAAAATATTGGGACAAGGAAGCCCCATAAAAGACAATCGCGAACCATCAGTTCCTCCGCGGATTTTCCCTTTTTTCAATTTTACTCCTGATTCAACAATAGCTTCTTCTGCGATCTTTGAGACTATAGGATGTTGATCAAGAATTTCCTTCATATTGCGATATTGTTCTCTTCTTGATATAGTGTAAGATGATTTAGGATATTTCTCCATCACCTTGTTACATACAGAAATTATTTCGTTGTAGTGATCATCCAATAAATCGGTTTTAAAATTTCGAATAATAAAATCAATGCTTGCTTTGTCTAATTCAGCAACCAATCGGGTTGGATGAACAAATCCTTCATACTCTTCTGTAGATTCAGGTGACAACCTGTCTTTGGGAAGATTCGCTATAATATCAGAAGCGATTTTAATTGCGTTCTGCATTTTATTTTTTGCATAACCAGGATGTGTTGAAACTCCTTGAATAGCAATTGTACATGCATCTGCTGAGAAAGTTTCATCTTCAAAACAACCCTTTTCACCACTATCCATAGTATATGCATATTGTGCACCGACCTTTTGAACATCTACCTTATCTACTCCCCTTCCGATCTCCTCATCCGTGGTAAATAAAATACATAGATCACCGTGTTTTATTTGTGGGTTTCTATTTAGATACAAAGCTGCTTCCATTATTGTAGTTACACCGGACTTATCATCAGATCCCAACAAGGTCTTACCTGATGCAGTAATAATATCTTCTCCTTTCTTTACATTTAATTCGGAAAATTCTTTTGGAGAAATAACAATTGAAGAATCATCCGGTAGAACTATGTCTTGCAATTGATAATTAGAATGCAATATGGGTTTCACATCTGTTCCGCTACAATCCGGTGCAGTATCCAGATGTGCACAAAAACAAATTGCCGGAACTTCATGATTAACATTGGATCTTAACCAGGCATACACATACCCATACTCATTCATTTCACATTCAATTCCGGCTTCCTGCAATTCATGAAAGATGAGCCGGGTGAGATCTTTTTGCTTTTCGGATGATGGATAAGTATCTGATTGCGGATCTGCGGTGGTATCTATTCGGGCATAACGCATAAATCGCTCAGCTGTAGTCGGAAAAGAATTTATATCAAACATATTATATTATAGCCCGTAAAATTAAATCAAGGCCATAGCATCTCAGCAATTAATTTAAGACAAAAGAAGGAAATAAACGGAATGCGTGGAACCAAAACGCCCTTAATGAAGTTATTAGACTACTTATAAACGTATAGGGGCTGACTGGAATCGACAGGAAATGTGATCGGCCGGTAAGCATGCCGTAGAATGATAGTCCACTACGTAAAAAATGATTATCAAACCATAGATGGCAATACTTCTTTTGCTCTTGCTGCCTAATTCAAGGAATTAGTTAGCTTGTGCACATGGCTCCGATGTCTGATGAGGGCCTACCGTGCATCAAACCATCAGGCTGGTTGATAAGTGTTCCCTTCTTATTGACGAGAAAATACGGGAATAAGGATGAAAAAGGTCGTTTCTTTACCTCCCTTCATTCTGACAAATAAATAAGAAACTAAGCATGTAGAAAGTCGTCAGGTTCTTTCTCTGGACCGGGGTTCGACTCCCCGCAGCTCCACTCTCAAGAGTCAAGAGTCAAGAGTTAAGGGTCAAGAGCAATTTTTTTTATAAAAATTTTATACAAAAATTCAAGCTCCAATTCAATTCCTAAATGTAACCTAACCGCTTACGACTTACAACTCAAGTCTACTTCTTTTTACTTTTTGGAGCAGCCTTACTTTCAGCTTTTGGCTTACCACTTTCCGCTTTAGACTTATCGCTTGTTGCTTTTGTACTTTTTTTCTTCTTGTCAAAAGCTCCCGGAATCTGTTCTTCAATGATTTTTTTGAAATCATCGATAGTCATCGCAGCTGCTTGTTCAGCAGTTACACGTTTGTCTTCAACCTTGGGAAGGTTGAGAATTTTTTTATTGAATTTTATAAAAGGCCCCCATCGTCCATTTTCGACAGTTATCTTTTCTTCATCAAATTGATGAATAAAACGATTGGCTTCTTTTACTTCTTTAGCTTGAATGAGTGGAATCGCTTCTTCTTGTGTTATCGATGCAATAGCAATTCTACGAGGTACATTTACAAAAATCCCATTCCATTTTACAAATGGTCCAAATCTTCCGGTTCCTTTTGTTATAGGTAATTCTTTATAATATCCTAAAGGTGCATCTTCTGTTCTCTTCGCTTCGATTATCTGAACAGCCATTTTAATATCTACAGACATTGGATCAATTCCTTTGGGAATAGATATAAATCCCTCTCCATGCTTAACATAAGGTCCAAATCTTCCAACAGCAACAATAACTTCCATGCCATCATATTCTCCGAGGCTCTTAGGCAACTGAAAAAGATCCATAGCCTCTGCATAACTAATATTCTCAAGGCTCTGTCCAGGTCTGAGATTTGCGAATCTGGGCTTTTCATCTTCAGCTAATTCATCAACATCTCCAATCTGTACTACTGGTCCGAATCTCGTTAATTGAGCAATTACTTTTCTACCAGAAGCAGGATCAACACCTAGATCTCTCCTCCCCTTTGCTCGCTCTCCTGTTTCTAAAACTTTTTCAACATCTTTATGAAAAGGCCAATAGAATTCATCAAGCATCTTAATCCAATCGCGCTTTCCTTCTGCTATTTCATCAAAATCTTTTTCGATCTCTGCAGTAAATCCATAATTAATAACTTCAGGAAAATGTTGTGCTAAATAATCGGTAACAACCATACCAATTGCAGTTGGATATAAAACATTTTTTGTGGTGCCTGTAACTTCCTTTAATTTGTATTTGGAAATTTTTCCGTCAGAAAGTTTGAATTGTAAATATTCTCGATCGACACCTTCTCGAGATTCCTTTACAACATAACCACGATCAGCTTCCATTATTTTACTTATAGTAGGAGCATATGTAGATGGTCTTCCAATACCAAGCTCTTCTAGTTTTTTAACCAATGAAGCTTCTGTAAATCTTGAAGAAGAGCGAGTAAACCTTTCTGTTGCAAGTATCTCAGAATAAGTTAAAGTTTCTCCAACTCGTAATGCCGGCAACATTCCTTCTTGCTCTTCTGATTCTTCATCAGTAGATTCCAGATATAGTTTTAAAAATCCATCAAATAACAATACTTCTCCTTCTGCAACAAAGTGCTTATCCTTAGTTTCCGAAATGTCAATTTTTACAACTGTCTTCTCTAATTCAGCAGAAGCCATTTGTGATGCAAGTGCTCTTTTCCAAATCAATTCATACAGCCTTTGCTGATCAGGCGTATCTCCTGCAGTTTTTACATCCATATAGGTAGGACGTATCGCTTCGTGAGCTTCCTGCGCATTTGAATTCTTGGTTTTAAACTGTCTAGTATGGACATACTTTGCACCAAATAATTTTTCAATTTCCTGAGCCATGGCGGATATCGCAATAGGACTTAAATTGGTGGAGTCAGTTCTCATGTATGAAATAAATCCTGATTCGTATAATCTTTGAGCAGTGCTCATTGTTCGATTTACACCAAAGCCTAACTTTCTGCTTGCTTCTTGTTGTAAAGTAGAAGTTGTAAATGGTGGTGCCGGATTTCTCTTAACGGGTTTTACTTCAATGTTCCCAACTTTGAAACTTGATTTTTTACAAATATTCAAAAAATCTTCTGCTTCTTTAGGAGTCTTGAATTTCTCATTAAGACTTGCTTTAATATTGTTGGCTTGATTTTTCTCTTTTTGAAAAAGAGCATCAATTTTATAAAAACCTTCTGAATTAAAATCGTGAATTTCTCTTTCTCTATCAACAATTAATTTTACAGCAACAGATTGAACTCTACCTGCAGAAAGTTTATTCTTAACTTTCTTCCAAAGAATTTCTGACAACTCAAATCCAACGAGTCTATCCAAAACCCGTCTTGCCTGTTGTGCATTTACAAGGTCCAGATCCAGATTTCTTGGTGCTTGCACTGCGGCTTGAATTGCAGGCTTTGTAATTTCCCGAAAAACAATTCTCTTTACATTTTTTGGATCTAATCCAAGCACCTCGCATAAATGCCAGGAGATGGCTTCACCCTCTCGGTCCTCGTCCGTCGCTAACCAAACCTCATCAACTTTCTTAACAGTGTCTCTTAGATCCTTTACGACTTTGGTTTTCTCAGGGCTAATTATGTAATTGGGTTGGAATTTGTTGTTGATATCTATGCCTTTAGAGCCTTTGTCAAGGTCTCGTATATGCCCATAGGAAGATTTGACCTTAAAGTCTTTCCCTAGATATTTTTCAATGGTTTTTGCCTTAGCAGGAGACTCAACAATCAATAATTTTACAGGCATAGAAGGTTTTTCTTCTCAAAAAACGCTGCAAAACTATAAAATTTTAGAAACTATGCTCCTTTTTAGCGCCTAACAACAAACTTTACTTTCTCAAAGTGACCATTTTCATCGGTAATTACCAGCCAATGATCGCCCATTTCCGGCTGACTGGTTATCTCATGATTCCCCTTTGTCTTCCCTAAAAACGCATTATCCAGAAACCAAAAAACGCTGGCGTTGGGATCTTTATGTACTGCTTTAAATATAACCGAATTCCTTTTCTCATCAAGATCTATAGGGATTACTATGTCTGTTCTGTGATTCGGGTAAATAAATTCGAGTACTTGTGAAGGATCTGATTCCTGACTCAGACAATCCGGTCTAACAGCTGGAGGTGTTGAGTAATGTGCATTTTTTTGCTTGTAATAATGCGCCATGACCGGAGGTAAAATAAAATAATTTTTTTCAATATAATTTATTTCACAGTTTGCGAAAACTTGAAAACTCTCGCTTTTATCGAGATAAATATTTTGATGATAAGGACAATTTTTTAAAGCAAAAGCACTTGCACTTACGTTCACGGTATCAATTGTATTGCAAAATTCACCTGCCTTATATCCGGATTCCCGACATACTGCAATATCTGATTTATTATCATAGACTGGTAACCATTCACTCTGTACAGATAATGTATTCATAATTTCAAACATCATTGGGGCTGCAGTTTCTAGTCCAATCAATCCCGGCCTTGGAAGTCCATTTGAATTTCCAACCCACACTGCCAAAGTGTAATCAGGATTTATCCCAATACACCATGCATCTTTATAACCAAATGAAGTCCCGGTTTTCCATGCAATATTCTGCAAAGTCTTATCCGTTTCAATAAAAGAATTTCCGGGAATTGGATTTCTCATCGTTTGAAACATATCTGAAATGCTTCCTGCAGTAAATATTGGAGCATCTTGTAATAATTTTGATTCATTCATAAATTCGGAGCGCAGGAATTTTATTTTAAAAGAATCCATGCTGATATATTTATGTCTATGCTTATCATAATTTTGTTGCGAGTACATCAAATATGAATAGGCACGACATAAATCCCACATTGTAATTTCTGCTCCTCCCAATATAAGCGCCAATCCATATTCCATTGGCTTCCTAAACAAACTCGTAAACTGCAATTTTTCAAGCTCTGAATAAAAAACAGGAACTCCCAATTCTTTTAATAATAGTATGCTTGGAATATTTAATGAGTTCCTTATCAATTCCTGCACAGTACACGCACCTGTATAGGTTCTTGAAAAATTTTCTGGTCTAAAACCATTAATCACAACCGGAATATCCGGAACCAGAGAATTTTTTATAACCATTCCTTTATCAATAGCCGAAGCAACCAATAAGGGCTTAAGCACACTTCCAGAACTTCTAGGTGCATGTATCATATTCACTTCTGCAAAAGGAGCTTTTATTGTGTCAAATAAAATATTTCCAATGTAGCTTACTACTTCTTGCGTTTTGTTATCGATTAACAATATGGAAGCATTCCTAATTTCATTCTGTCGCAATAATTCATGATGACGTATGACGATTTCCTGAATTGATGATTGGAGCCGGTCATCAATTGTGGAAAAAAAATTACTTTCATCCGGATACTTTTTGAGCAAATAATCTAAAGCATGTGGTGCCAGTCTCTGAACCTTAGCAGGCTTTTCCGGCAAAGGCTCAAGAAGTGAAAGCTGATAATCATCTTTAGAAATAAATCCGGAATGATTCAAACGCGACAACAACTTGTTTCTTTTTTCCAAAAGCTTAAGCCGGTTTTTAGCAAGATGCAACCAACTGGGTTGATTAGGCAACACCGCAAATAAAGACGCTTCTGCCCAACTAAGATCAGAGATATTCTTGTTGTAATAACGAAACATTGCAGCTTCTATACCAACAACATTTGCACCCAATGGAGCCATACTGCTATACTGCCTCAATATTTCTTTTTTAGAAAATCTCAACTCAAGCCCAATAGCGAGAAAAGCTTCCAATATCTTTGAAAAAATATTTCTCTTTCCTGACTTTAAATACAACCTTGCAAGCTGCATGGTAATAGTACTACCTCCACTGACTATCTTTTTGTTTTTTACATTGAGGTAAAAAGCTCTGACAATACCAACCGGATCTATTCCCAAATGCTCATAGAAATTCTTATCTTCAAATTCCAATAATGATTTTTCAAATATAATAGGTATTGAAGTATCCGGTTTATATCTCCACTGACCATCACTTGCAGTCTTCATTGAAAGTATTTTACCACTCTTACTAAATAAAACCGGAGAATACTGAATATTCGGAACAAGAGAATCCGCCCAAATAAGTGCTGCGAAAAGAAATGCAATAAATCCTAAAAAAATATAATGAATTTTTTGCAAATCAAAAACTATGATTTAATTTTTATACTTCCTTCAGAATACTGTGCGTTAATTTCCGGTTCGTACATCGCTTCACAATTAAATAATGGTGCCGCAAAATCACCCGCATACGCTGCAGTCAAAGATATTGTTATGTCAATGAACTTCCCTCTATCCAATGAAAAATAATAAAGAATTCTGTCATCCCGGAAATCCTGATATTCTATTCCTGATTGAAATGTACTTAAACCTCCTATTCTGCGATTCTCAATTTCAAATCCTGAAGGAAAGATTGCAGAAAGAGCAAGATTTCTTAATTGCTTATTGGATTGATTTGTAATTTTAATTCTTGCCTTAATTTGATCGCCCTGTTTTAAAGCGGCTTGATCATATGGTTTTCCATCTGATCGCGAATAAACAATACTCATAGCCAGACCATTCGATTTATTCACTTTTGTGTTGACCAAAAGCTTTCCGGATTGAATGAGATTAATTGTAAGTGGTAAAGAAGAATTATTGCTAATCTTTAATGTATTTGAACTTTGACTATTCAAAGTTTTCTTTATTGTCGAATAATCGGAACTGATTGCCTCTTCCTTTTCATTCCATTTATAACTTACCCGAAGTCCTTCACTTTTTACATTTGATCTTGCATATATTTTTCCTATAGCAGATAGAACCATACTTAACTCCTGGGTTGTAGGATATCTTTCATTGTTCAATTTATTCACAACTCCATTAATTATGCCTACCGCTTCTTCTCTTTGCCCAATTTCATTCAATACCAAAGCTATAAGCGCCTCATCTCGAATATCAGAACCATAACTATACCAGGATTCGCTATATGGCTCAACAGATCTGTTTATGTCTTTCACAATATCTTTTGCAATATCTTTTTTTCCTGACAGCGCATAGGCTCCTGCAAGTAACCAGCGTGACATTGACATATCTTCCTTATGCATCCTTAATCTATTCATAGCTCCCCATTCCGGCTGCTGCACATTTGCCAATGCAAATAATCTATATGCTTGAATATAATTCGAAGTATACCTATTATTAAGTGCAAATCTTGTTAAAGCATAAGAATTACTTGTTGAAGATAAATATTTAACAAGTTTATTCATTACTTCTGTATTCACCTGAAATCCTATATTCTTGGCCTCTCCTAAAAAATGACATACATAACTTGAAGCATAATCATCTGCACCTCTATAACCCGGCCAGTAAGACATTGAACCTTCACTTAACTGAAAAGAAGAAAACTTTTTCATGGCTGCAGTAATATGATTTGCTCTGCTCTGAAGCTCATCTGAATTTAAATCTATTAAATCATGGATGTAGAGTTGAGGAAATACTGCAGACGTTGTCTGTTCAATGCAACCATGAGGATAATGTATTAAATCCTTGAGATACTTTTCTGTTTTAAGTTTTGGAATTCTGGATACTTCCAGCACTACATTTTGCTTACCAGCCATACCGTATTCCGATACAATAATTTCTTTTGAATTTCCGGCATCGAGAATTATGCTTGTTGATTGCGTAGTTATTGGATTTGGATTATCAATATAAAAATCTACAAAGCTCTTATTGGCAAATTTACCTGAACTCGCCTGGCACTCAATTTTAGCAGATCCTAAAGTTCCCTTCGGCTTTAATTCAAACCAAACCGTTTTTTCTTTAGCAGAACCAAAACTTACAGATTGGGTATTTTTTCCAATCACTTCTACAGGACCAGAAGCTTTGATTGAAACTTCCGCATTCGAAATATTATCCTCGTATTTGAAAACTGTAACAGGAACAGATATTTTATCTGCTACAGATGTAACTCGAGGGAAGGTTATCTGTGTTGCCAATTCATTCCTTACAACCACATTTTTGTCAACCGATCCAAACGCATCATAATTATTTGCTACAACCATGACCCTTACAGAACCGATATAATTATTGATTCTTAATGTATGTGTATTCTTTGATCCTTTCTTTAATTGCCGTGGTCCGCTTACAAGCACCACCGGCTTAAATCTTTGCATTTTAGCAATATCTTGCTCGCTCAATTTTTGATCCCCACCAATACTAAATATTCTTGCTATTGAAGAGAGGTCGTTTCCTATAAATTGGTCGTAATTATCCCAACTCATTAAGGTCAAAGCTTCTTTTGCAAACATTGATGCATAAGGATCTGGAGTTACAAATCTTGTTAAACTCAACAAACCATCATCTACAATCATAAGCTGATATGTCATATCAGAAGAATTTGCTTCAGATATTTCAATATTGAAATCTTCATCCGGCCGTATGATTTCTTTCATATTAACAACAGGCTTTAGTCGCAAAGCATCATTCTCAACCATAACCGGAACAACACCATACAATCTCAAAGGCAGGTCGTTATTCTTAGACAATCCCTGAATCATGGTTACATCCACATAGGCATTTGGAAACATATCTGCATTAACAGCAAATTGGTATTGTGTTTTGGGTAGCGCTGGCTTAACGACTTCCGTTTTAATAATCTTATTATTGCGGATTATATTCACTATAAAAGTTCCACCCGAAGCTCCGGGAAGTTCAATTTTACAAGTTTCTCCAATCTTATATTTTTCTTTATCTGTCGACAAATTTAAGACTTGTACAAAATCTTTGTTTTGCTGATCCTCATCTCGCCATCCGGTATAAAATAAATTTCCACACGTATGATTGGATTTCTCACTTCTTACCTTGATATAATACGACGAATATTTTTCCAAAGCAAATCCTACTTGAGCAATCCCCTTAGCATCTGTTATACAATTCTTTTCTTCACGCAATAATATTTTAGAATTTTCGGAATAATAGCTGGAACGATTTCTTATCTCATACCACCAATCCCATTCAGCATTGTACAATTCTACTGTTAACTTCCTGCCGGATATTGGGTTACCATCCTTATCAACGCATGCAACTTTAATTCCTGAAATATTGGTTCCGGAATAATAGGATGCATAATCAGTTTCAGGCATCTGAATTCCCAAATATTCAGTGGACATATCGAACTGCTTATATGTATAATCTGTACTTATATCGCCACCGTCATCCATTATCTTACTTATCAAAATACAATTCAGTTTTCCATTACAATCAGTCTCTGATACCTTATCCAAATCAACAACTAGACTTCCATCTCCTTTGGTTTTTCCGTCCAAAATTTGGAGAGTATTAGAATTTGATTTTTTCTCAGGATCATTAAATGAGAATGACTTGAAATTCTTAAACGTTGGAATGATTTGGCTAACATTGGCCTCTATAGTAATTCTTTTATCTGATGCAGGAGCACCGTGTAAGAATTTTGCAGATAAATATCCTTTCAATTTCGAAAGATCTGCGTCATCAAATTTCCAATCAATTTTAAATCGATTCGGCTTAACAGTTTCTATTTGAACTGATTTCTGAACCGTAGAGTTGCCATAGTTAAATCTTACATTGTAGTAACCGGTCAAAGAATTGGGATGAGTTGGAATTTGTACATAATACATACCCATCACATTCTGACTCAGACTCTGCTGGTAAGCTAGTTGATTGTTGGGATTCCTCAATTCAACCTGAACAGGAAATGTCTGAGGAATATCGGATGATTCTTGATTAAGAATGAGATTGCAATGTATTGTATCACCGGGTCGCCACACTCCCCTCTCCAAAAACACATATGACTTAATTCCGTTCTGTGATACAGAACCTGCAACATCAAACTCACTTGTCGTCAGAGACTTTTCGTCAGCAATTTGCAAATAAGCATAATGGTTATCATTTTGCGCCATTACAAATGCAGGCCTTTCCTCAGAAGAAAATTTTACCATTCCAGTTCCATCTGTTTTTCCTATTGCAATTTGCTGTAATTGATAATCAAATAATTTTACTTCAGTATTACTTTTTGGAGAAGCCGTTAAGACATCATATGCAAGCACATACGTTTCATTTCTATCTGCTGAGCTTTTTACCATAAGCGCAAGATTCGATGCCAAAAATGTCCGACGTGCAAAATTCTCGCCTCCATAATAGGAGATACAACAAGGATCATTAGAATCATAACAGCGGTTGTTTCTATTGGAATTATAATCGCTCTCCCCTTCGTACTCTTCATTATAATAGCTGTACCCCGGCCACCAGGAACTGAATTTATTAGTTCCACTGGATAAAAAGTCATTCTCCGATGGATTGGCAGTTAACTTTTCCGTTTTACATTTATACGACGAATATTGTGGCCTAAAAACGATCCTCGCTTCATAAATAGCTCCTGGCTCAGGGGTAATTAGTTTTGTAAGATCCAATCCATAACTTATCCATTTTGACTTATTATTACCGGAATGAAGTTCGTTTAGATTGATCGTTTGCTGATGAACTACTTTCCCTAATTTGGTCATCGAATAATCACTGTCATATTCATTGAGATGCATGTTGTATAAAACATTATTGGAAAAGATCTTAAATATCTCAACATCAATCTTATTTAGATTTATCGCTTCAAATGGCAGAACAACTTTGTTTGAATAAGGAAGAATTGTTCCTGAACTTAATATTCTAACCTTTGGCAACTCTTCTTTAAAATTAAACTTGTGAACATACTTTTGATACAAATTTTTTCCGGAATTACTTTTTATTTTTTCGCTCACTTGAAGCTCTCCTGATCTGAATTCATCCGTATTAAAACTTACGTGAACAATATCTTCTTCCTGAACAATGGTACTCTGAACAGAATCCATATTGACTCTTAACAAACCTCTTAAATCCTGCTTCTTATCCAGATCATCTGTAAAAAAAACCATCAGGCAACGCGGATCATTGCGATCCTCCTTAATTCCGGTTACCATTAATTGATCAGCAGCAGGAATAGTAATACTTTCTTCAATTCTTGATTTTGCTGATTCAGGATCGGTTAACCAGTCTAGTTTTAAAGTCGATTCAGATTTCTCTCTTTGGATATTATGAATCTCTATATGATATTCAAGATCTGAATTTTCAATTTTAGATACTTGAATAGGAAGTGATTTATTATCACTTGTTGATGCTACAATTATTTTTTGTAGCTTTTCAACAGGGATATGATCTGAACTTGTAACGACAGCTTCCAGCATTAGATTTCCCTCATATTGTTTATCCGCATGAAGAAAATCCCAATCCATCGATAATGTGATAGGTACAAAGCCAAATTCGAAACTAAAAGTTCGTAACGAATCAGGAATCTCGGTAAATATTCGATTCAATTGCAAAGAGGCAACATAACTAATTGTTCGTTCGATTGAAGATTTATCAACTTCATAACCCAATGTAAATTCGTTGATCCACTTGGCAGTACCTTTTAGTTGAGGAGTAAAACTTATCACACCTGCACCAATCTCTTGTCCAATCTGTGTTGAATCTATGGCTTTTTTATTAAAATGAATTTTTAGAACATCTCTGGATTTCATCATCCCGGTAGGATAAGCATTGATGTACCTACTGAAAGAATCTACATTCTTTGTTATTGCAGGTTTGCTTTTTTCACATTGAAAAAAAAACAACAATGACAGACCTGCCATGATAATCAATCGATACATATAAGAATTTAGTTTAGACAAATTTTTAGAATCAATTCTTTAAAATTTTCCTCCTGAGTAGTATTTTCAGATCTGACTCCTTTGGAACGCAGATCATATTCTTTCAACAGAGAAATTATATTCTCCAATTCTGAATGAGAATAAATTTTCGCTGCTTCCCGGTACTCTTTTAGAAAACTGGCAAATGGAATTTTCAACAAAGCCTGAAGCTCAGCATCAGATTTGGAAACATAATGCTTGGCCATCCATATTTTTACAAAGTGGTTGAATAAATTTCCAACCATCAAGAGCAGAGGATTAGACTTCATATTCTGCGAAATATTATTCATTATGAGATAGATCTTTTTTCTATCTTTAAATGATATAGCTCGACACAATTCAAAAACATTATACTCCTTACTTATTCCAATATATTTGGAGACAAGTTCAATCGTAAGAGTTTCTTTGGGATTTACAACCAGTCGAATCTTTTCTAGTTCATTCTCGATATGAGCTAAATTGTTACCAATATGATCTGAAACCAGCTGAATCGCTTGATCTTCAATTTTAATCTTATATTCTGACGCGAGATTCTTCACGAATGCCGGTATCTGATAATCCGATAAAGCTTTGGACTCAAAATACACAGCTTTCTGTTTAAGCAACTTGACCCAATTGGATCTTCCATCTGGCTTTTTGTTTTTGAATGCTATAATTAGCGTGCAAATTGATGACGGAGAATTTATATAGTTTAGTATGTTGTCCCAATCTTTTATTTCCTGAGCTTCTTTTACAATTACCAACTTTCTATTACCGACAAAAGGATGTTGCCTGCATGCATCAGTAAACTGTCTGCAACTACTTTCTTTTCCATAGAAAATTTCCAGATTAAAATCTCTTTCTTCAGGCCCAATGATATTTTCCTCCGCAACAGATACAAGTTTATCAATCATATAATCCTCATCGCCGGTTAAGAAATATATTGACTTCAGATTTTTATTGCGGAATTCTTTTAAAATCTCTTCGTACATCTCAAGTTTTTATACCCGCCTCAAAAATAAGCTATCCATATCACAAGGCTGCCTATCTTTGGGCGTTTTATTACATATGATTTCCAACAAACTCATTTTAGTCACCAATGACGACGGCATATTCGCTCCCGGACTCAAGGCCCTTGTAAATATTGCCAAAAAGTACGGAGAGGTTGTGGTCGTTGCTCCCAATTCACCACAGTCAGGAATGGGACATGCTATTACTATCAATCAACCACTAAGGATTCACAAAGTGCAGGTATTTGAGGGAGTTGAATCTTATGAATGTTCCGGTACACCCGTAGATTGCGTCAAACTCGCTAAAAATGTATTATTAAAAGAAAGGACCATTGATCTCTGCGTCTCAGGCATTAATCACGGCTCAAATGCATCTATTAATATTATCTACTCAGGAACAATGTCAGCAGCAATGGAAGCTTCTCTGGAAGGAATTCCAAGTATTGGTTTTTCGTTATTAGATTATTCCTTCGATGCTGACTTCGACGCAGCATCAGGCCATATAGGCGGATTAATAGAAAATGTCTTAAACAAAGGATTAAAGGAATGCAAACTATTAAATGTAAACATTCCCAAATTAAAAAAACAGGAAATCAAAGGCGTAAAAGTGTGTTGTCAATCTGAAGGAAACTGGATAGAAGAATTCAAGGAAGGAAAAGATCCCAGAAATGAAATTTATTATTGGCTTACCGGGCAATTTGTGTGCACAGATGAACGAGAAGACACAGATTTTTGGGCCTTGTCACATGGATATATTAGTGTTGTTCCTTCGGGACATGATCTCACTGTTTATAAAGCAATTTCTCAAAATAAATTTCTCGAAGAATAATGTATAACAAGAATCCATTATCCAAATATAATCATATCGCAACTGGAATTGTTGTCGGCATAGCTGTGCCATTTGTAATGTATGCAATTCTATTGAGTGTTTATGATTTTTTAGATTCTCATGATATTCTTAATGGCCAAGGATTCGCTGCTAATTTCCGAGAACGTACAATTGGACTATTAGCCATTGTTTCGAATCTCATACCGCTACATTTCTTTAATCGAAAAAACTGGCAAGACGCCATGCGGGGAATAGTGTTTCCTACATTGTTATATGTTGGATTGTGGATGTATTTGTACGGAATGGAATTATTGAATCTGTAAATTGAAAAAGATCTACATCATTGCCGGTGAAGCTTCCGGTGATCTTCATGGAAGTAATCTTGTTGAAGCAATGAACAAGGCTAACTCTAATCTTATATGGAGGGGATGGGGTGGAAAAAAACTTGAATCCAAAGGAGTTACTATTGATGTGCGATATGAAGACGCTAATTTTATGGGCTTTGTAGAAGTGGTAAAAAATCTTCCTAAAATCTTAAAGCTATTTAAAATCACTAAGGCTAGTATACTGGAATTCAAGCCCGATGCTATTATTCTGATTGATTATCCGGGATTTAATCTTAGAATGGCAAAATGGGCCAAGTCTCACCATATTCCAGTATATTATTATATAGCTCCTCAAGTATGGGCATGGAAAGAATCACGTGTCAAAATTATTCGTGAATGTGTGAGAAAGTTATTCGTCATTCTACCTTTCGAAAAAGAATACTTTAAAAAACACAATATAGATGCTGAATACTTTGGACACCCACTTATGCAATATGTTAAAGATTTTAAATCTGATTCTAATTTTAGAAAAAGAAATAACTTAGACAATCGATCCATTATAGCTCTTCTTCCGGGAAGCCGAACACAGGAAATTAAAACAATGCTACCACTCTATCTGCAGGCATTAAACAAAGAATGCAAGCATCAGATCGTGATAGCAGGGCTTACTCAACACCAGGAATTATACAACGATATCAGATCTTCCATTGGATTAAAAACTTCAGTTGTATATAATGATACGTACAATCTCTTATCCCATAGTCGTGCAGCAATCGTAACATCAGGAACAGCAACTTTAGAGACAGCACTTTTCAAAGTTCCACAGGTCGTTTGTTATAAAGGAAATGCACTCTCCTATCACATCGCCCGACAACTAATCAAGGTTCCATTCATAAGCCTTGTCAATCTCATTGCGGAAAGGAAAATCATTACTGAACTGATTCAGAATGACACAACTTCTGATAACATTCGTAAAGAGCTTTATTCGCTTCTCACACCTGTGAAAAGACAAGAAATAATTAAAGACTACAATACGATTCACGAGAAACTTTTGAATAACACCAATGTATCTGATTTAGCTAAAAGCATACTGGGGACACTAAAATTTTAGCAATCTTAATATTGTTAAAATTACTTGATTTACGAATGCCTTTATTAAATTTGCTACGTGGCTAAACTTAAATACCTACTTGCCTACATTATTCCACTGACTGTATTTATGGGATTGTATTTCGGAGGTTGGTACGCATGGTCTACAATATGGTTTGCCTTTATTTTCATTCCAATTCTTGAGTTATTTGTCAAAGCACCCGACTCCAATTTTACTCAAGAACAAGAAAAACAATTAATGGATGATCCGTACTATGATATCTTACTATATCTTAACCTTCCAATTTTATATGGTTCAATTGCATATTTGATTTACATTTTACAAGTCAGAGATCTTGAATTGTATGAACATATTGGAATGACTTTAAGTGTTGGTATTCTGGGTGGAACCTTAGGAATTAACGTGGCGCATGAGTTAGGTCACAAGGAATCCCGATTCGCACAATTCATTTCCAAATGCATGTTATTACCAACTCTGTACATGCACTTCTTTATCGAACACAACCGTGGTCATCACAAGTATGTTGCTACGAAGGAAGATCCGGCAACCGCAATAAAGGGAGAAACAATTTATTCTTTTTTCATCCGCTCCACAATCATGAGTTATTTACAAGCCTGGAAATTAGAACACATAAGATTATCAAAATTCGGCAAGTCTTTCACCAGCTTAAGCAATGCAATGATACAATATACGATCTTACAACTCTCTTACGTATCATTATTATATTACTTCTTCGGATTAAAAGCTTGCATAACCCTTATACTTGTTGCAATTGTATCATTCCTCCTTCTTGAAGCCGTTAATTACATTGAGCATTACGGGTTGATGAGAAATAAGAATCCAGATGGAACTTACCAGAGAGTCAGCATTGAGCATTCATGGAATTCCAATCATGAGCTAGGCAGAATCTTCCTTTATGAATTAACTAGACATTCCGATCATCATTATAATTCACTAAGACCGTATCAGGTTCTTCGGCATCATAACAATAGTCCACAACTACCCTATGGATATCCAATGTCAATACTAATTGCTCTAATTCCTAGTTTATGGTTCAAGTTAATTCATAAAGAACTCAATAAATAATCTGTAAAGAAGATTACAAATCTATTTTAAAGCAATAATATAATTACTTAAGCTCTTTCAAATTCCCTTTTTAGGATCATGTCTCGACGCTAATAAAATATCTTTATCAATTGGTGCATCTCAAAGTATAGGATGTACAT
>JABFRV010000166.1 GCA_013140975.1 Saprospiraceae bacterium | reverse complement strand
TAAATTCATTAAGCATAATAATTTTGTTTAGTTTGTGAATAAATAGCTTATTTAAAGACTTTCCGGGGCTAAAAGACACAAATATATATATTTTATATATATTTTAATAATTTTTAATAAGAATTCGTTTGGCGAAAATAAATGAAACATCCAAACAACTGAATAGAAAGCTTCTATAGCTATTCTTTATAATTTGGAGTTAATTGCAATTAAATAAAATTCTAATGCACCTTCACAGCGCTTATTGATTTCTCAAAAAATCAATCAAGAATAAAAAAGTAATTTATCGCCTTAAATCTTACAGACAACTATTTGTTCAGGCTGCTTCTAATCTTATTCAATGCAGATCCTGCTTTAACCCACTCAATCTGTTGTTGATTGTATGTATGATTTAAACTAATTGTTTCACTCGTACTATCTGCATGATCAATTTTTAATGTCAAACTTTTTCCAGGAGTCATCTGATCAAAATCAACTATGCTTAAATAATCATCTTGTCTTATTAAATCATAATCAGCCGGATTCGAGAAAGTCAAAGCAAGCATACCCTGCTTCTTAAGGTTTGTTTCGTGAATCCTTGCAAAAGATTTTACAATGACTGCATTTACACCAATGAATCTAGGCTCCATTGCTGCATGTTCGCGTGATGATCCTTCACCATAATTTTCTTCTCCAATAACCATAGTTCCAACTCCTGCATTTCGATATGTCAAGCCAGAATCGGGAACTTGCATGTATTCATTCTTTAATAAATTCAATACCTTATTAGATTCACCATTGAAATAATTTATTGCACCGATAAGACAATTGCGAGAAATATTTTCAAGATGTCCACGAAATTCTAACCATGGTCCGGCCATAGATATGTGATCTGTGGTGCATTTTCCTTTCGCTTTGATTAATATTCTGTTATTAACTAAATGATTAGCAGTTATTGTTTTAAACGGTTCGAGAACCTGTAACCTCTTGCTATCCGGGGCAATTTGAATATTTACAATTGTTCCGTCACTAACTGGTGCTTCATATCCAGCATCTTTCACATCAAATCCTTTTGGTGGTAATTCGTAACCCGTTGGTGGATCAAGTTTTACAGTTTCACCTTTTTCATTGATAAGTGTATCAGTTAAAGGATTGAAGCTCATTTTTCCTGCAATTGCTAATGCTGTTACAATTTCAGGTGATGCAACGAAAGCGTGTGTATTTATATTTCCATCATTTCGTTTTGAAAAATTTCTATTGAAAGAAGTAATAATAGAATTCTTCTTTGATGGATCAGTCATATGTCTTTTCCATTGTCCAATGCAAGGTCCACAAGCATTTGCAAGAACTACTCCACCCATTTTTTCAAAATCAGATAATAACCCATCTCTTTCAATAGTGTATCTGATTTGTTCGGAACCAGGAGTAACTGTAAATTCCGATTTTACTACTAAATTCTTTGCAACTGCCTGACGAGCTAATGATGCTGCTCTTGATAAATCTTCATATGATGAATTGGTACATGAACCGATTAATCCTACTTCAAGAGTTTCAGGATAGTTATTATTTTTAACAGCTTCCGCTAGTTTACTTATTGGCCAAGCTAAATCAGGAGTATATGGACCATTGACATGAGGTTCTAATTCAGCAAGATCAATTTCAATAACCTGATCAAAGTATTTTTCTGGATTTGCATAGCATTCTGAATCTCCGGTTAAGTGTTCATATAATAAATCACACTGATCTGCTATTTCCTCTCTGCCGGTTGCATTTAAATATCTGCTCATAGCAGCGTCATATCCAAAAACTGAGGTTGTAGCGCCGATTTCAGCACCCATATTGCATATCGTTCCTTTGCCAGTGCAGGAAAGAGATCTGGCACCATCTCCAAAATATTCAACGATTGCACCGGTTCCGCCTTTAACCGTTAGAATCCCGGCAACTTTGAGAATAACATCTTTAGGAGAAGACCATCCTTGTAGTTTATTGGTCAATTTAACCCCAATAATTTTTGGCATTTTCAGTTCCCAGGGCATTCCGACCATTACGTCCACCGCATCAGCACCTCCTACTCCAATTGCAACCATTCCCAAACCTCCGGCATTAGGAGTATGAGAATCAGTTCCAATCATCATTCCTCCCGGGAAAGCATAATTTTCCAGGACAATCTGATGAATAATACCGGCTCCCGGCTTCCAAAAACCTATTCCGTATTTGTTTGAAATAGACTTCAAAAAGTCAAAAACTTCAGCATTTTCTTTTCTAGAACTTAAGAGATCCTTTTCAGCTCCATTTTCAGCAAGAATTAAATGGTCACAATGGACAGTTGAAGGAACCGCGGTTTTGGAGCGTCCGCAAGTCATAAATTGCAACAGCGCCATTTGAGCGGTTGCATCCTGCATTGCTACTCGATCCGGTGAGAAAAAGACATAGTCTTTACCACGTTGAAAATCCTTTTGACCTGAATCCGGATGTAGATGGCTATAAAGTATTTTTTCGGTTAGTGTAAGGGGTCTGTTTAGTCTTTTTTTAATATCAGAAAGTTTATTTGCCAGAACTTCGTAATAGTTCTGAATCATGCCAAGATCAAAAGGCTTTTGCATATGAAAATATTCTTAATTTTTTAAAGGCACAAAAATACATTAAAGGGAATCAATCAAAGGGTCAACAAGGGAATAAATTCAGCTTATTTTAAAACAGAAAGTCAGACTATTCGTTCTAGGTTAATGAGAAAAATATTTCTGTTTCTTTCAATAGGATTTTTACTGCAATCATGCATAAAACAAGAAACTGGTGATTATACACTAAGATTTAACAGAATATTATCAATGGAAGCGGGTTCCAGATCACTTATAACGCATGTCTATGGATTTAACATACCGACAGGATGGGACAATTTATTAAGCTCAAACAATCTTCAGAATTCTGATATAGAAAAAGTATTAGTGAGAAATATTAGATTATCACCGCTTTTATCAAGTTCGATTTCTTATCGATATATTGAATCAATTAAAGTAATAATTATAGATCCTTCTAAACCCCAAATTAGATGGCCAATTGGAGAAGCGACACCACAATTTAATGAAGGCACGGGTGATCTATTTTTATTCCCTGGCATAGCCAATCTTAAAGATTACCTTTCATTATCTCAAATGAGAATAGAATGTGAAATCCGTTATCGCGATAATCTTACATCAACAACCGAGCATGATTTTGAACTGGAATTTGATGTTTTTAGAAAGTAAGAAATTAATTACGTAAAATTCATAATTAGATTCAATATGAATAGATCCACGTTAAGAAAATTACATGAATCATTGTTTATCTAATGTAAGATAAAGTAATATTAATAAAGGAAATTATTTCAATTGCATATTCGTTTTCCATTCAACTTTATACGCATAATATAATATTGATGCAGAATAAATTATTGAAACAATAATGTTTAGCAATGGATGCATATGAATATATTGATTGTGCAAATAAGAAATTCCAATAGCCACTAAAAGATAAGCGAGAATCTTTGATAATTCATAAGGAATCGGGTAATATTTAGCACCCTGAATATAAGAAAAAACGCACATAACAATATTTACTATTAAAAAAATCCAGGCTGCTGAAGAGGTACCCAATCTGGGAGTAAGAAAAATAAATAAAATTATGTTGAGGATTAAACCAAGAAAACTTATACCAGCAGCCATTAATGTGTTATCTGTTAATTTATACCAGGATGAAAAATTAGTATATATTCCATAAAATATGTTGCCCAATAATAGAACTGAAAGCAATGGAAGTGAATTGCGATATCCAGGTCCAATAAAGTTTGACACCAAAGAAAGATTCGTGCAGGTCAAAATATAAATTATACTGCATGCAATGACAAAAAATAAATTTAGTCGTGCATAATTTAATCTGGCATCATCCTCTTTAGAATGTCTGAAAAAGAATGGCTCCGCAGCATAATTAAATGCAGTAATAAAAATATTCATTATTACGGCTAAGCGAACTGTGGCATTCAGTTGATCCGAAGCTTGAAGATTCTCAAAAGTTGATCCAGGCAATAAAAATTTAAGAAAACTAGTATAACCGTTTTGAATGATTGTAAATATCGCGGTTATAGTTATCAATGGCCAGGTATATTGAAATATTTTTTTCAATACACTCCAGTCAGCCAACTTAAATCCTTGTATAAATTCCCTAAGAAGTAAAATAAATATTACTCCACTGGATATGAGATTCGCCAATAAAATGAAATAAATTTTAGATTGACCGGCAAGGTTTGTTAATTGAGAAGAGTTAAGATATAATTCAAAAAAGAATATAACCAATCCGATATTTACAAGAATTCCAAACAACTTAATCCATGCATATCGTTTTGCTTTTTTGTCATAGCGCATTTTTGCAAATGGAAGTGATGTAACTACATCTAGAACAATAATTCCACATGCAAGGAATATACAATTTTTATAATCGGAAGGATAAGCAAGAAAATCAAAAGCCTCTTTTTGAAATACCCATAAGAGTAGAATAAAGACCAGACAGGACAACCATACGATCTGAGATAACAAGGCATAAATGCTTTGGGAATCTGACTTTTCATCACTCAGAAATCGAAACAAACCCGTCTCCATTCTTAAGGTTAATAAACCAAGAAGAAGAGCGATGTAAAAATAAATATCCTGATACAATGAAAGTGAGCCGTCTTCTGCAACAAAAACCTTATGCGTCAGATACGTTGTAACCAATAAAAAATTAAGAAGCCTTCCAAGTGAATAACTCAAGCCATAGAATATTGTTTCTTTGGCTAATGACTTAAAAACTTGCATCAAAGGAATTTAAAGCGGTAAAGATCATAAAATTAGCTGGGAATAAAAATTATCTGGAAGTATAATCAAATTTAAGGTCGGCTTTTAAGATAGAGTTCCTCCTTAAAAATTTGACTATTAAAAGAAATGAATTGTAATACCTTTGCCCTTAGAATGGATCTCGAATTATTAAAGGATTTATGCAGGATTCCCGGGGCTCCGGGATTTGAATCAGGTATAAGAAATTATATCCTCAAATTAGTAAAAAGTCTTACGGATGAATTGTCTGTAGATGCGCTTGGAAACATAATTGCGGTCAAAAAAGGAAGCGGAAAGAGCAAACTCTTGTTTTCTGCACATATGGATGAGATTGGTTTCATAGTGCAGCATATCGATGATGAAGGATTTATCAGATTTTTGCCTTTAGGAGGCTTTGATCCCAAGACCTTAAGTGCGCAACGAGTTATTATTCATGGGCGTGAAGATGTTCTGGGTGTTATGGGAACAAAGCCTATTCATCTGATGACTCCTGAGGAAAGAAATAAAGCTCCCTTAATTAGAGATTACTTCATTGACACAGGATTGAGTAAAGATGAAGTACTTAAAAAAATAAATGTAGGAGATCCTATAACCCGCGAACGCGATCTGATAAAAATGGGAAAATGCATTAATGCCAAATCGCTTGATAATCGAATTTCTGTTTACGTTCTTATTGAGTGTTTGAGAAGATTAAAAAAGCAAAAGCACGAAGCGGATGTTTATTTTGTTTTTACAGTTCAGGAAGAAGTAGGATTACGAGGAGCAAAAACAATTGTAGCGCAGATACAGCCAGAGTATTCAATAAATATAGATACGACAATTGCCTTTGATGTTCCAGGTTCTCAGGCTCATGAAGTGGTTACCAGACTGGGACAAGGAGTAGGAATAAAAATTATGGATAGTATGGCTATCTGTGATTACCGTATGACACAATTTCTTAAGCAAACCGCCGATAAATCAAAAATTAAATGGCAGGCTGAATTATTACCTGCAGGTGGAACGGATACTGCTGCAATTCAGACCGGAGGCAAGGGTTGTATTTCAGGAGCTTTATCTATACCAACCAGACATATTCATCAGGTCATTGAAATGGTGAATGAAGACGATGTAGAAGCAGGAATTCAATTATGTATCAAGTCGATTCAATCCATTCAAAAATACGACTGGAAACATTAATCTTATGTGGATTGAAGAAAATAATAAGCTACATATCGAGTTAAAATTTAAAGATTTTAAACAAGCCATGATATTCATAAATAAAATGGCTGATATTGCTGATGAGTTAGATCATCATCCTGAATTTACCAATGTTTACAATAAAGTTAATATATCGCTATGTACACATTCTGCTGGGAACATAGTAACTGATAAGGATAGAGAGTTGGCTAAAAGGATTGATGAAATACTTTAATTCTCAATAAAAAGTTCATGGCTAAAGCCATTTGTGTTCATTTGTGTAAGTCTCTGCCCTAAAGGGCAGAGTTGTGTAATTCTTATAGTATACAACATGGCAAAGTTAGAAAATTATTTATAACCAAAAAAATCTATAGTTGAATTCTTACTCGTCTTAGCCATGAATACTCTGCTAATATATTCTTCAATCTCATCAAAATATACTATCAAGTACGCGATTCAAAGAGTAGTTAAAAGCAATAAACACCCAACAATTCTTTTCACCAATCTAATAACAAGGTCATCATCAACTACGCCATTTATGGCGTAGTTGAAAGCTATAAACTCACCATGGCTTCAGCCATGATTTATAGAACTTTGCATCCTTAAAAACTCATCATACTCTTCTTGATAAGTTTTAATAGAATGATGTGATTCCTGGTTATCAATGTAAGCCCTTACAGTACCAAGCAAAGATTCACTCACTGAAGCTGCATAATATTCATCGGCCCATTCGAATTTGGAAGTGGTAAGTTTTTCTTTATTGATCCAAAATGATGATTCACCTTTGATCAATTGCATTACTTTAGCAATAGACATATCTGCATTCAAGAAAAACAAGCAATGAACATGATCAGTGTAACCGTTTATTCTATCAATATAAATATTTTTTTGTCTAGCATTTTCTTTGATATGTTGGAAAACGCTAGAGCGGATATCCTTAGTTAAAAAAGGTATTCTATTTTTTGTACCCCATACCGCATGAATCAGTAATTTTACGTGTGCCATAATAGTTATTTAGTCATGGCTAAAGCCATTTGTGTTCATTAGTGTAAGCCTCTGCCCTAAAGGGCAGAGTTGATAAGTCCTTTTAGTATTCTACATTACAAAGTTAGAAAATTATTTATAACCAAAAAAATCTATAATTGAATTCTTACTCGTCTTAGCCATGTATACTCTGCTAATATACTCTTCAATCTCATCACAATATACTATCAAGTACGCGATTCAAAGAGTAGTTAAAAGCAATAAACACCCAACAATTCTTTTCACCAATCTAATAACAAGGTCATCATCAACTGCGAGATTCAAAGGGTAATTAAAAGCAATAAACACCCAACAATTCTTCTCACCAATCTAATAAGAACGTCACATCAACTACGCCATTCATGGCGTAGTTGAAAGCCATAAGCTCACGATGGCTTTAGTCATCAAGACATGCAAGGTTAATACATCAAACCAATAACACTGAATTCATCAACTGCGCGATTCAAAGGGTTAAAAGCAAAAAGCACCCAACAATTCTTCTCACCAATCTAATAACTATGTCATCATCAACTACGCCATTCATGGCGTAGTTGAAAGCCATAAGCTCACGATGGTTTTAGCCATCAAGACATGCAAGGTTAATACATCAAACCAATAACACTGAATTCATCAACTGCGCGATTCAAAGGGTTAAAAGCAAAAAGCACCCAACAATTCTTCTCACCAATCTAATAACTATGTCATCATCAACTACGCCATTCATGGCGTAGTTGAAAGCTATAAACTCACTGTGGTTTTAGCCATCAAGATATGCAAGGTTAACATATCAAACGTATAACACTGAATTCATCAACTACGCGATTCAAAGAGTAGTTAAAAGCAATAAACACCCAACAATTCTTCTCACCAATCTAATAACAAGGTCATCATCAACTGCGAGATTCAAAGGGTAATTAAAAGCAATAAACACCCAACAATTCTTCTCGCCAATCTAGTAAAAACGTTACAACAACTACGCCATTCATGGCGTAGTTGGAAGCAATAAACACCCAACAACTATCTAATAAAAACGTCACATCAACTACGCCATTCATGGCGTAGTTGAAAGCCATAATCTCACCATGGCTTCAGCCATCAACGCTATGCAAGGTTAACACATCAAACTTATAACACTGAATTCATCAACTACTTCATTCATGCCGTAGTTGACATTCAACTTACGATTTTCCCAATACACTCTCCGAATCCGATACGATAATTTTTATTCTCAGTAAATGCAATCATTTTTACAACATCTCCATCCTGTAAGAATACACGAGTAGATCCATCATTCATGGGAATTGGTTTTGTGCCCTTCCATGCAAGCTCAAGCATAGAACCAAATGATGATGCCTCAGGACCAGAGATAGTTCCTGAAGCGCAAAGGTCACCTATTCTCATGTTGCATCCATTGACTGTATGATGAGCAAGTTGTTGAGAAATACTCCAATAAAGATATTTCGTATTGGATTTGGAAACAAGAGTATCATTGATGTATACCTCAAGTTGAATATCAAAGTTTCTAAGCGGTTCAGGAGAAAGATACTCCAAGGGTGTCGGTGATTGAACAGGTCCTTCAGTCTTAAATTCTGCTAAAGCATCCAATGAAATAATCCAGGGAGATACTGTTGATGCAAAATTTTTTCCTAAGAAAGGACCCAGAGGAACATATTCCCACTTCTGTATATCACGCGCAGACCAATCATTAAATAATATAAGTCCAAAAACATGATTCAAAGTTTCTTGTATTGGAATTGGTTCACCTAATTTATTTTCTTTGCCTATCACAAATCCCATTTCTAATTCAAAATCCAGCTGTTTGCATTTTGAATAAACAGGGACTTCGCCATCTTTTAAAACGATTTGTCCGGCTGGTCTTTTTATATCAGTTCCACTTGTAACGATTGATGAAGCCCTTCCGTGATATCCTACAGGAAGATGCAGCCAATTAGGCAATAATGCATTGGCAGGATCACGAAACATAATTCCAACATTGGTCGCATGTTCCTTACTGCTATAAAAATCCGTATAATCTCCAACGCTTATTGGAAGATGAAGAATACAATCATCTATTGAAATCATGTATGATTGTAACATTCCACTTTGAGTTGAATTTTCGACTGAAAACAATCGTATAAGTTGTTTTCTAAGATTGGAAATATTGTCGGCTCCTAAAGAAATAAAATCGTTTAAGTAATCATTTTGCAAATGACGTAGCTCTAATCCCGGAATGCTAAGAAAATTATTTTCATAAAGCAATGAAAGATCTATAATAAAATCACCCAATCGTGAACAGACTATTTTTTTATTGTTGTAAGAACAGATTCCTAAGGGTAAGTTCTGTATTGGAAACAGAGAACCATTAGCAGATTCAACCCAAGATTTTAATTGCGAAAATTCCATATTATACTCTTTCTAAAATAACTGCATATCCCTGACCAACTCCTATACACATGGTTACAAGTGCATAGCGTTTGTTGGTTCGTTGAAGATGTAAAGATGCAGAATAAATTATTCTCGCACCAGTCATGCCCAAAGGATGACCAATTGCAATTGCTCCACCATTTGGATTTATTCTTTTATCATTGTCTTCTAAATGTAGTTCGCGTGTGCAGGCAAGCACCTGCGCGGCAAAAGCTTCGTTTATCTCAATGTGATCCATCTGATCCATTGTTAATCCCGCTTTATGAAGTGCTTTTCTACTTGCTTCAACCGGACCAATTCCCATAATTCTTGGTTCAACCCCTACTACTGCTGAAGAGACAATTCGCGTTATTGGGCGAAGATTGTACTTCTCAGTATAGACATCAGATGATATAAGCAATGCTGCCGCTCCATCATTTAGTCCTGAAGAATTACCTGCTGTAACTGTTCCGTTAGATGCAAATGCAGGTTTTAATTTACCTAAAGCTTCTAGTGATGTGTTAGGTTTAGAAAATTCATCACAACTAAATATTTTCGTTTCTGTTTTCGAAATTTTTATTTCAACCGGAATTATTTCATCTTTAAAAATACCTGCAAGTTCTGCTGTAGCAAATTTTTGTTGCGACCACAAAGCAAATTGATCCTGATCTTCCCGTGAAATTTTATATTTCTGTGCGAGATTTTCAGCAGTCTGTCCCATACTATCACAACCAAAAGATGACTCTATAGAAGAATTAATAAATCTCCATCCAAATGAAGAATCATACATTTTTGCATCTCGTCCGAATGCAGTACTGGTTTTAGAAATTACCCAAGGTCCTCGTGTCATTCCTTCAACCCCACCGGAAAGAAATAAATCTCCATCTCCGGATTGAATTGCTCGATGAGAATGAATTACAGCAGACATTCCGGATGCACACAGTCGATTTATTGTTTCACCAGGAACGGTTTGTGGTATTCCTGCCAATAACAAAGCCATTCGTGCAACATTTCTATTGTCTTCTCCTGCTTGATTGGCACATCCAAATATTACATCATCAATTAAAGCAGGATCAAAGTTCGAATTTTTTTTCAATAACTCTTGCATAACCATAGCTGCGAGATCATCCGTTCTAACCGACGCCAATGATCCGCCAAAAGAACCAACTGCTGTTCTGCAACCGGAAACTATATATGTATTTTTCATTCTTCTATTAGGTTTTTTTCTGTTCGATAACAGACTCCCTTAAATACAGCGACTATCTCTTTTTTTTGATTGGTTATAATTACCTGATAGGTACCAATCTTATTCGAATGCGTGATAAGTTTTGATTCAGCAATTAGAATATCATTTTCGTAAATTGCTTTATTATGAGTTATTGAAGTTTCTACACTTAAGCTTATCCGGTTATAACTATTACATGAAAATGCAAACGCGCTATCTGCAAGAGAATATGCAATTCCACCATGTGCAACATCAAAACCGTTTAGCATTTCTTTTCTTACTTTCATCTGCAGAATGCAATGTCCTTCTTCAGTAAGAATTTTTTCAATACCAAGCCATTGACTAAATCCATCCTGTTTGTACATTCTGTTAAATACCGCTTCAGGAATATGATTCATAGCTTAGAAAAATTTTTGATTTGTTGAAGCCAATTTTCTTAATAGCGGGCTGCAACGATACCTCATATCATGGTATTCATTATATAATTGATCCAACTGTTGTACACACGTTAAAATTCCTATTTCATCAGCCCATCGTAAAAGACCCTTAGGATAATTTACACCCTTGGTCATTGAAGTTTCAATATCATCACGCGAAGCAACATTAAGATATAAAGCATCTGCAGCTTCGTTGATAAGCATCACAAGAATTCTGTTTGATATTTTTTTAGCAATATCACTGGAAATAGTTGGTGTGGGTTTTTGTGAATTTGTTGAGTAAGAATAAAAGCCTCTTTCTGATTTTACACCCAAGTAACCTGCTTCAAGCAATCTTTTTTGTGTAAACGAAGGCCGATAACGCGGATCCTGATAGAAAGAATTGTAGACAATTTCTGTAACATTAAAATTAATATCATGTCCGATAAAATCCATTAAAGCAAAAGGACCCATTTTAAATCCAATTTCTGTCATTGCAAAATCTATATCTTCGACTTTTGCAATCCCTTCCTCATAAATTTTTATTGCTTCGCCATAGTAAGGTCTCGCTATACGATTGACTATAAATCCAGGCGTATCCTTGGCCAATACAGGAAGCTTTCTGCAGTACGTGATATACTCCTTTGTTTTTTCTACAGTAGATTCGGAGGTCTGAATGGCGGGAATTACTTCCACCAACTTCATAATGTGAGCAGGATTGAAAAAATGAATTCCGATGAATCTTTCAGGTAAATTTACTACTGACGCAATTGAAGTTACACTGAGCGATGAAGTATTAGTAGCAAGAATACAAGAATCAGAAACAATCGAAGATAATTGTTTAAATAATTCTTGCTTTGCCTCAAGGTTTTCAACAATAGCTTCAATTACGATATCACATGAAAAAAGCTCATTGATGTTTTTGACATAGTGAATTTTAGTATTCAATCCTGAAGCTTGCTCTGGTGTTAGATTTGTCTTTGCGATTTCTTTATCAAAGAACTTTTGAATGTTTTTCTTGGCTTTTTCGATAACTCCATCATTGGATTCAAATACAAATACATCGCATCCTCCAATAGCAGCTGTCAGAATAATACCCTGCCCCATTGTGCCTGCACCTACCAATCCTGTTTTTTTCATTTCCTTAATGACATTTAAAATAATCAAAGGGTTCCAAGCATTCATTACATTTATATAATGACTTGCAAGCCGTTGAAGCAAATTCGCTAATTAAAATTGTATTCGCACTATTACATCTTGGGCATTCAACAATTCCCTGACCTTCAAATAAATTCTGAATTCTTTTTTGCGTTGAAGGAGGAGCTATACCGTATTCTTTAAGTTTAAATTTCCCAATATCTGTTATCCAATCAGTTGTCCAACTTGGATGTAGTGAAGTAATTATTTTATAGGGAATTGAATATTGATCTAATACTTGCCGAATACTCATTTCTATCATTCCCATTGCAGGACAACCAACATAAGTAGGAGTAATAGTAACTTCATAATATGTATTATTCCAAGTAACATTACGTAGAATTCCCAATTCATGAATATTTATTACCGGAATTTCGGGATCTGTTATTTGTGAAAGCAATTGAATAACTTCGTTTGCATTTTCAGGTTTTTTTTCAGGCAAAGGTGATTTTTGTTCATTGCCAATCGATTCAACCAATTTTGTAATTGGATTCTTCATATTTACCAATCTTGACCGGGATAAGTTCGTTGCAAATATTGCATATCGGAAAGAATATATCCAAGATGTTCAGTATGTACCCCTTCTTTTCCTCCTTTTTGAAACCAGCTATCTTTAGGTTTAATAATTGTAGCTTCGGAAAATACGGAATTAACACTTTGATTCCACCTGGTTAGTATATTTTCTACATCTGGAGCTATTCCTTCAAGTAACATTTCTTTTTCATATGGAACAGGTGAAAATAATTCTCCGGAAAACTCCCATAAAGAGTTAACCGCGGATTGAATTCTTTTGTGAGATTCTTCAGTGCCATCACCAAGTCTAATCATCCACTCACTACTCCATCGTAAATGATATTGAGATTCTTTCAATGCTTTATCTGCAATGTGTGAAAGTCTTTCATTCTTGCTTTTGCTTAATTCTTCCAGATATGGAACAAAAAACGCATCAATTAAAAACTGCCTGGCAACTGTAAATCCAAAATCTATATTGGGATGTTCAACCAATAATAAATTTTTAAATTCACGTTCTTCACGCATCATAGCATAGTTATCTTCAGACTTACCATTAGCGTCTAATTCGGATACATATTGATAAAGTAATCTTGCACGTCCAACATAATCTAATGCAATGTTGGTTAATGCAATATCTTGTTCTAATACAGGTCCATGCCCACACCATTCTCCAAGGCGTTGACCCAAGATTAAACTTGTATCAGCGAGAAATAGAGTATAATTTTTTAAAGACACTTATTTTAATTATGAATTATGAATTATGAATTATGAATTATGAATTATGAATTATGAATTATTTTTTTGTTAAACTCATTTTAATAATATATCTAAGGCGATAAAATTTTTTAATTTAAGATACCTAAACTCGCATCCTCAAGAACACCCCATTTTCAAATTTTCAAATTTCCCCATTAACTAATTAATTCATACTTGATCACATATGTTCCAGTTCATCCGGTAGATTATAAAAAGTTGGATGTCTATATACTTTATCCTCTGCCGGTTCAAAAAATGCCGAAGTTTCCTTTGGATCAGAAGCTGTTATGTGAATTGATTCAACAACCCAAATGCTAACTCCTTCCATTCTTCTGGAATAAACATCTCTGGCATTTTCGATTGCCATTTGTGGATCAGAGGCGTGAAGACTTCCAACATGCTTATGATCTAATCCGTTTTTTGAGCGAATAAACACTTCGTATAAAGGCCAATTTTTCATAATAGATTAAGCTATTTTTTTTGATCTTTTTTCCGCATGTGCCAATGCAGCGTCTCGTACCCATTGACCTTCTTCATGTGCTTTTTTTCTGGCATGAATTCTCTGTTTATTACATGGTCCATTGCCTTTTACGACACTATAGAATTCTTCCCAATTGATTTCTCCAAAGTCATATTGACCTTTCTCATCGTTCCATTTCAATTTTTCATCGGGGATAGTAATTCCCAATATTTCAGCTTGCGGAACTGTCATGTCCACAAATTTTTGTCTTAACTCGTCGTTGGTAAATCTTTTCACTCGCCAGGCCATACTTTGAGCAGTATTTGGTGAATCTTTATCACTCGGACCAAACATCATTAACGAAGGCCACCACCAACGATTCAAAGCATCCTGAGCCATAGCTTTTTGCTCCGAAGACCCTTTACATAGTTGCAACATAATTTCAAATCCCTGTCTTTGATGAAAGCTTTCTTCTTTGCATATTTTAACCATGGATCGCGAATACGGACCATAAGAGGTTCTGCATAATGCAACCTGATTAACAATGGCTGCACCATCTACGAGCCAACCAATCGCTCCCATATCAGCCCAGCTGATAGTAGGATAATTAAAAATTGAGGAATATTTAGCTTTGCCTGAATGAAGCTCTTCAATCATTGTATCTCTTTCTATTCCCAGAGTTTCCGCTGCAGAATAGAGGTAAAGGCCATGACCAGCTTCATCCTGCACCTTGCTAAGAAGTATCGCTTTTCTACGAAGGCTTGGAGCCCTGGTTATCCAATTTCCTTCCGGAAGCATTCCAACTATTTCCGAATGAGCATGTTGCCCGATCTGGCGGATCAGAGTTTTTCGATATTCTTCCGGCATCCAGTCTTTGGCTTCAATTTTTTCATCGCGGTCTATTCTGCTCTGGAATTCCAAGTTTTTTAATTCGCGATCCATCATATTGAAAATTTATTATAAGAGAACAAGATTAGACAATTATTGATCAAAGTCAACCATGATTTTTGAGGTTTTAGGATATGATTGACAAGTTAGAATGTATCCTGCTTCTATTTCGTCCTTTTCAAGACCATATACCTTAGCCATTTCAACTTCACCCTCGACCAATTTAGCTTTGCAAGTGCAGCACACACCACCTTTACAAGCATAAGGAAGATTCACTTTTTTAGCCAATGCTGCATCAAGGATACTTTGCGTATTAAAGGCAAGATCGAATTCAGTTGTTCTACCATCAGTCTTTAATCTGATTTTTGAAAATTCTGCATTGGTCTTCAATTCAACAACCTTGTGTGATTTTTTAATTTCTGTCCCAAATAATTCGAAGTGAATATTGGATTCAGGAATGCCAAGACTCAATAAAGTAGACTTACAATCAAGAATCATACTTTCAGGGCCACACAGAAAGACTTCATCAAGGTCAGTTGCATGAAAAATTTTTCCATTATATTGAAGCAATTTATGTCCATCAATTCTTCCCTGAAAACATTCTTCTTCGACCCATTCACGACTCAGCACAAAGTTGAGTTGTAATCTTTCGTGATAAATATTTTTTAAATCCAACAACTGATTTCTAAAAATTATATGATCAATAGTTGTATTGCCATAGATTAAGCATACGCTGCTTTGTGATTCAACTTCAAGGATTGTTGACAATAAAGAAAGTATAGGAGTAATTCCGGAGCCGGCAGCAATTAATAAGTAATGCTTTGATTGATTTGCAAGGATTGGTCTTGTAAACTTTCCATTAGGTGGCATTAACTCTAAAGTATCACCTGCCTTTAAATGATCATTAGCAAACGTGGAGAATTTTCCCCCTTCAACTTTTTTAATCGCAACTCTGTATTCCATACTCAAAGGACTTACACAAAGCGAATAAGAGCGATGAAATTCTTCGCCATGAATCGTCTTTATGATATTCAGATATTGTCCGGGTTTAAATTGGAACTCAGTACGCAGATTTTCAGGAATGTCAAAGCTAACTGACACACAATCAACAGTTTCTCTTCTAACCTCTTTTACTTTAATAGGATAACTATGTTGCATTTTTTAAAAAGTCAGCAAAGATAATAAATAGAAGAGCATCTTTTCTATATAAAAAAACGTGCTTTTAGAATTCGAGAATCAGAAATTTATATAATAAGTTTATTACTTGTAAAGATAGGTCAGGTTCAATTCATTCAATATTTAGTAATTTTATTAAGCCTAAATATTCATTCACAAGTTTTTCAGAGTAGAAATATTATAAGGTATTGAACCGAATCATAGTAACAAGAAATTATTCATTATATCTTTGGATCTTTTTTGAAAGAATTGTGGTTCTTATTACTGGCAAATACTATTATCATCTTCATTGAGCGTACATCAATAATATTGACTTAAAGTCATGCTCCCTACAGGCGATTTTTATTCTTTCAAATTTCATTAAGATTCTGATCAACTTAATTAATCAGCAAAAAGAATTTCTTTATTTATAAAGGTGGAAAGGGTTTATAAAATAAAAGCGTAACTGTTAAATAAGTATAGTGGATTTAAGTAAAATGAAATTGATCCGCAAGTTTAATGAATTACCTGCGGATCAACTTTGAAAAATAATTTATCTCTTTACGAATTCATGTACACTGCTATTGTTATTTTCATCTACTATCATAAGATGATATTCACCTGCTGGAAGATTCTGTATGTTATATTGTAGAACTTGCTTTCCTGTGGCAAGTTTATTCATCCGACTAAGAACAATATTGCCTGCATTGTCAACAATATTGGACATAAGTTCTGTTGTCTTATGAATTTCAACATCAAGTTGTAAGTGTTCTGAACTTGGATTTGGATAAACTGAAAAAGTATTAAAGCTTGCTACATTATTTACGGCAGTTGTTCCCTCTGGTTTCAGATTTGCGGCTTGAAATACCTGTTTATCAGATCCCTGGACCCAGGCTACTACATATAAATTTTTAAAATCTTCAACGCTATGTTCAATTTGATGATTAATGATATTGGCAGTCTGACCATCCGGGGGCAGTCTGTATTCACCATTAAATGTATACGAAAAAGCATTTGATCTTGTAGTTAAAGCCGGAACAGTTGGCAATACAGTTCCCTGCTCGTTTGGAATCATTTTTTTCATCACATGATGAAATTCTGTTTCTTGATTACTGGCGACATTGGCATATGTAATTTTTTCTAGAATGGCAACATATAACCTTGCACCTGCTGCATCAAATAGCGGTGAATAATTTACATTGGCAGTAACTTTTTTATCTTCAATTTTATAAGTTCCATCGAGTGTATAAAATGCAGGAATTTGAGAAGCTGCAGAAAATAATTCTTCACTAAACGAACTGCCATTTTTATCCCATCCTCCATCAATTTCAAGTCTTGGAATAGAACTTATAAAATAGTATCCCCTTCTATTAACTGCTTCCGTAGTAGCATAAGGATCACCCGTTCCAGGAAAGTTTTGCTGAAATTTTATACTAACAAAGTCATCTGGATTTTTATTTTCAGTTATACTCAGAAATCTTTCATTTGCTGGTCTGCAAGGAGCACATGTAGAACTGCTATAAACCTCAAAAAGAGGAACTCTGGGTTCAAGTCTAACCATAGCAAATATTTTTTTCCTTTTTTGATCATCAACCGGATTTTCATCAGCATTCGAACCATTTAAATTGTCTGCAAAAACATCCAAATTATGTGAACCGGAATTAATATTCCACGCAACAATATGTGAAATTGTATCGTAACCAAACTTCGGAATATTAAGACCAGATTTTACGTCTCCGGTTGCAGCTACATTATCTCCTAAATAATTCATCCTTAGCGAAGTAATGGGAGTTGTTCCTAAATTCCTAAAAATGGCTGTTACTAAAATATTTCCTGCAACCTGATAAGGAGAGGTAATGATATCAGTGACAGTAACATCATATTTACCTTGATTTCCTTGCACAAACGTGTAATAAACATTGTCTAAAGGACCGTCTGAAGTTCCGGCTTTAGAAAGAATTGCAGGAGAACCAGCAATCATAGTTGCGGTACTATTATCAATTTGAACACCTATTGAAACTAATTTTGTTGAAGCATAACCACCCGTTCTTTGATCCACAATATGTATTCGATTGCTTGTTTCTTCAAGTACTATACTCCAGTATGCAAAATTTGCATTGTCAGAAGGAACAGTACCATAACCATAAGAATTGAATTGAATCCAAAACTGACGATTCGGCGCTGTACCAAATACCTTCGTAACTACAACATCGTTACTTGCTGTACCAACCATACCCATTAGGCAAATTGAATTATTTGGTATTGCAGCATTGGGAAGAGTAAAGCGAGTAAAACCAGGCACTGTACTAGCAGCCACATCAAAAGTCAGAATACCAGAATTTGAAATTTTATAATTCGTTACAGCCTGATTGTTAAATTTAAATGCAAATGGAAGCGTCCGGTTAGTAGACCATACAGGATTGGCATTGGGATTCAATATTGTAGTCCATCCGGCAGGTAATCCCCCACCTGAAGGCCTTTCCGCATCAGCATTTATATCTCCAGGATTGCGATTGGCTGCATCGTTTGGAATGTACCAATACTGTGCAGAGCAGACCTGAAAAGTGAGAAAAACACTCAGTACTTGTAAATAGGTTTTCATATGAATTGGTTTAAATTTGAGAGCGAATTTAATCAATTTTAATATTCTTGAATTTTTTTTTAGTACTTTAAGAATAACCGATTAGAATTTGAAAAATCCTAATTGTCTAAACAAACATTTCAAATAAAGGAACAAGGCCAAATTTTGATTCTAAGAATCTATAATGTCCAATGGCTCTTAATTTCAAAGTATATTCTGTAGCGATGCTTTTAATAAGCATTCGGAGATACCTTAAATAATATTTAATATATATCTTGACGAAGTAAATTTATTTTTACTTAGAATAGTCAAATTTAATTTTTGTAAATTCTCAAATAAAAAAAGCCTCACTTTTAGAGCAAGGCATTTTTCTTTTATTTAATAAGTCTTAATTCCTGAATGTTAAATGACAAAAGAAGTATACATGGATAATTACCGATTTTTATCTGATAACCTGTCTCACTTTGTTTTCATCAAGACCAATGAAGTATTCAGCCTCTAGAATATTATTTACATTCTCTAAAACCTTGTCTTCAAAACCAGGCATACTAATCGTAATCTTAAAGCAAGAACCAGAGGCACCTTGAATTGCAAAATACCCATTTTCATCAGTCAAAGTGGTTACTTTTACGAGAGCACATTCTAGACTTATAGAAGCGCCTTCAAGTCTTTGACCTGTTTTGGTATTGTATAATACACCTTTAATTGTGTTAGGATGAACTAAAGCAGTCTGCTCCTGCGCAATTGAGATTAAGGATAACATCAAGAAGCTTAGAACCATTACATTTTTGATATTAAGGCCATTAAAGAGGTTCATCGTGTTGTGGTTGATAAATCTGAGGTTTTTTATGTTTTTCATTTCTATTGTTTTAGTGTATTACATAACTAATACACCACAAATGTATGACGCCAATTCGAAACAGAGCAAGTTTTTTCATAAATATTTTCATATTTTTTTTATTGTAATGTGTAAATAATTAAAAAACAATGTAAAATTTCGAAATATTTTATCTTTCAAAAGATACTATCTATAAAATAGGATAGCTGATTTTATCTTGTTATGAATTTCTGAATCTAAATCGGCAGCTACCAGATTTTCTTAAATTCTAGGTAAAGAGTAGATTAATTAGAAAACATGAAAGCCCATCCCATAATCAGGTTCTCAAAGAAGGAGATACAATATTGAATAGCCTATTAAAAGTTGAAAATGCGGAAATTAAAAAAGCCTCACTTCACAGCAAGGCCTTTTTCCTCTTTTTATCAAAACTTAATTCTTAAATACTTAATTGTTGATTGATATAGTTAATCTTAATTAATCAATATCTACTTATCTGATAGACTGTCTCACTCTATTTTCATCAAGACCAATGAAGTATTCAACCTCAAGGATATTATTTACATTATCTAATACCTTGTCTTCAAAACCAGGCATGCTAATCGTAATTTTAAAGCAAGAATTAGGGGCACCCTGGAGAACAAAGTATCCATTTTCATCAGTCAAAGTGCTTACTTTGACCTGATCACATTCAATACTTATTGAAGCACCTTCAAGTCTTTGACCTGAATTGATATTGTATAATACACCTTTAAAAGTGTTAGGTTGAATTAAAGCAGACTGAACCTGCGCTCTTGAGAACAACGATAACATCAAGAAGCCTAATAACATTACATTTTTCATACTATTGCAAATTTATATTTCTTAAAAGATACTCTTTATAGCTTTATGTTTCAAAACGAACCATTAAAAAGGCTAGTTTCAATATATTAGACAACTAAATCGATGAAAAGGTTTCTTTTATTGTGATGAGTATATTTTATGACTTTGGGTAGAATTTGGTTTTCAGGCAGTTAGGCAAAAACTGTATGGCTAATATAATATTATAAATTTATTTAATATGATTTGATAAATTTATGAATAGCAGAATAAAATATCAATTTTAAGCTAAATTGAAATATAAAAATTCAACTAATACTTGTTTATTAACAAATAACACAATAAAATTCTGAAATCAAGTGATTCAAAATAAATAGGGTCTGCTGTTTAAGTCAATTAACCATTCTATAATTTATTGCCGGATAAAATTTGAAGCTCACGATTATAGCTGATATTATTTGCATTTTACATGTTTTAACTTGCCGAGAGGTTCGAGCCAAT